>CAIZEE010000257.1 GCA_903931835.1 uncultured Elstera sp. | reverse complement strand
GGCTGACCATGCCCAGTGCGACGAACGCGCCGCGCCAGCCATAGGCGACCGTCAGCGCTGCAACGATCGGCGGCGCCACGGCATTGCCGAGCCTGGAAAACGAATGCGTCAGTCCCTGTGCATAGGCGCGTTTTGCCGTCGGAACCCAGCTTTGTAACGCGCGGCTGGCGGTCGGGAAGGTAGCACCCTCGCCAAAGCCGAGCGCTAAGCGGAACAGAAACAGCGTGGTCATGCTGGTGGCGAGCCCGGTCAGCATGGTCGATCCGGCCCAGATCGTGCCGCAGACGACCAGCACCTTGCGCGGCCCGAACCGGTCGCCGATCCAGCCGCCGAATACCTGAAAGATCGCGTAAGGATAGGCGAAGGCGGAGAAGATCCAGCCCAGATCGCTATTGCTGAGATGGAACTCGCCTTTGATCTGGTTCGCCGCAGTGCCGATATTGACGCGGTCGATATAGGTCAGGAAATACATGACGGAGAGGAGCAGCAGCACCGTATTGGGTGTGCCAAGGCGCTTGATCA
This sequence comes from uncultured Elstera sp., assembly GCA_903931835.1. Taxonomy (GTDB): domain Bacteria; phylum Pseudomonadota; class Alphaproteobacteria; order Elsterales; family Elsteraceae; genus CAIZEE01. The sequence continues at coordinate 4,900 of CAIZEE010000257.1, read as the reverse complement.
CGATTTCTCTCCCTGACCCGAAGGCGGTGGCGCTTATGCCTGCGCTGTTGCCGCCAACGAGCGATAAACCTCGGAACGAACTTATTGGTCGAGCAGATAGGCCATCGCGACCTCGACGCCGCCCGATTTATGCGGCACCTGACAGGCGGCGAGACCCATCTCAACGCCGGATAAAGTACCCATCAGCGACAGATCGTTGAAATCGCCCAGATGCCCGATGCGGAACACCTTGCCCGCGACCTTGCCGAGCCCGGTGCCCAGCGACATGTCGAATTTATCGAGGATGGTGGCGCGCAGCGTGTCGGCGTTGTGGCCTTCCGGCATCATTACGGCGGTCAGCACGCTCGAATATTCCGCCGGATTGGCGGCCAGGATATCGAGCCCCCAATGGCGCACCGCGCGCCTGGTCGCCTCGGCGAACCGGTCGTGGCGAGCGAAGACATTGGGCAGGCCCTCCTCCAGCAGCATTGCGATGGCTTCCTTCAGGCCATAGAGCAGGTTGGTCGCCGGCGTGTAGGGGAAGAAGCCGTTGACATTGTTCTTCAGCATCTCCTCCCAATCCCAATAATTGCGCGGCATGCCGCCCGTCTTGGCGATGGTGAGCGCCTTCTCGCTGACAGCGTTGAAACTCAAGCCCGGCGGCAGCATCAGCCCTTTTTGCGAACAGCCGACCGTGACGTCCACGCCCCATGCCTCATGATGGTACTCGAGCGAGCCGAGCGAGGAGATGGTGTCGACCATGAACAAGGCGGGGTGGCCGGCCGCGTCGATCGCCTTGCGGATCAGCGGGATGCGGCTGACGATGCCGGTCGAGGTTTCGTTATGAACGACCATCACGGCCTTGATCGCGTGACCTTTGTCCTCTCTGAGCTTTGCCTCGACCAGTGCCGGATCGGGGCCATGGCGCCAATCGCCCGGCACGAAGTCGACGTCGAGGCCGAGTCGGTCGGACAATTTGCGCCACAGCGTGGCAAACTGACCGGTCTCGAACATCAGGACTTTGTCGCCAGCCTTTAGCGTATTGACGACAGCCGCTTCCCATGCCCCGGTGCCGGAGGCTGGGTAGATGATCACCGGGCGGGATGTGCCGAAGACGGTCTTGAGACCGGCAAAAATCTCCTGCGCCATCTTGCCGAATTTGGGGCCGCGATGGTCCATGGTCGGGTAATCCATCGCGCGCAAAATGCGGTCGGGAACGTTGCTGGGGCCGGGGATTTGCAGAAAATGGCGACCGCTGGGCACGGTGATCGATCCTTCAGGCTGGATGGCGGGCGGCTTTCATGATGACCGTAAATCGGTAGGTGGCAAAGACCAGAATGTCGCAATCTGGTCATGGATTAATACGAAGGCCGGGCGTAACCTTTGCGGCCGATTGGACCAATAAGATGCAAAGCAACAAGACTTTATGTCAGGGGACAATGGCGATGATGGCAAAACGATGGATCGGCCGGCTGCTGGCGCTGGCAGGTATCCTGCTTGTTGCCGCGACACCCGCGTCGCCGGTGGCGCCGAAACCGATCATGATCAAAGGCGAGATCATCGATAGCTGGTGCCAGGTCAGCGGTATCATGGGCCCCGCCGTCGGATCGGCGCACCACCTTTGCGCCATCTGGTGTGCGACCGGCGGCATTCCAGTGGGGCTGATGGGCGATGACGGTACCGCCTATATCCTGCTGAAGGCCGACAAGACGGGTACGACCGTGCGCAATCCGGCGGTTATCGCCATCCAATCCGATCACGTCACGCTGGAGGCGGAGCTCTACAAGCGCGACGGCGTGAACTACCTGGTCGTCAGTAAGATGCTCGGCGATGACGGCGTGACTGTCCTCAGCCACAAAGAACTCGGCATCCTGCCGTTCGGAGAGTGAGCATGACCCGTCTCATCGTCCCGGCGGCATTGGCCGCCTGTCTCCTCTTCTTGGGTAGCGCGCGCGCGGCGGAACAACTCGGCACATCGCAGGAACAGCTTCTGACGACCAAGGCACGGGTGGTTGATCTGGCCTGCGAGCTCACCGGCAGCTGTCCTGCCAATTGCGGCGACGGTAAACGCCAGCTGGGGTTGCTGACGCCGGAGGGCAAGCTGCTGGTTGCGGCCAAGGGCTATGCAATCTTTGTCGGCGCGGTCCCGGACCTCCTGCCCCATTGCGGCCAGATGATCTGGGTCGACGGGCTGACCACCAGCCAGTTCGGCACCACCTTGTTCATGGTCCAGCGGCTGAAGGATAATGAAGCCGATGAATGGCATGATGCCGATCAGGGCTTGAAGGACTGGTCCAAGGCGCATGGGCTGAAGCCGGAGAGCGACCAGGCACAGGAATGGTATCGCCACGACGAAACCGTGGCGGCGGAGGTCGCCAAGCGCGGCAAACTGGGTGTGCCGGAATAGGCTAGTGGCGCCTGAGCGCTGCAACCTCTGCCGGTGTCACGGCCGAGGCGTGATTGCCCCAGCTTGACCGGATGAAGCTCGCCAGCTCCGCGACCGCCTTGTCGTCATAGCGCCAGGCAAAGCCCGGCATCGCCAGATCGGATGGCGCACCGGCGGTTGATGGCAGGCGATTGCCATTCAGGATGACGGCAATCAGCGAGGATGGATCCTGGCTAAGGACGCTCGGGTTACCCGTCAGTCCCGGAAAGATCAGTTTCTCGCCGCTGCCCGACAGGCGATGGCAGGCAGCACAGCTATCCATGAAAATCCGCCCGCCGACCGACTGCTCGCCACCCGCCTTGATCGTGCGCAAGGTCGCTTCGTCGCCGGGTGTAAAGGTTGCGCGTCCGGTCTCAGGTGCGGGCGACAGGGATTTCAGATAAGTGGCGATCGCGGCGGCGTCGCCATGGGTCAGGTATTGCGTACTGTCGGCGACCACTTCCGTCATCGATCCGGAAACCGCCGAATGCGCGTTCCGTCCGGTGGTGAGGATCTGGACGATGTCGTCGGTGCTCCAGCGCGCCAGGCCGTCGCCATCATTACCGCGCAGATTGATCGGTGATCCGCCATCCAGCACCGATCCTGCCAGGAACAGTGTCGTGCTGCCATCGACGTTCTTCTCCTGCAGGGCGAACCCGCGCGGCGTATGGCAGGTGCCGCAATGCTCCAAACCCTGCACCAGATAAGCGCCGCGATTCCATTCGTCGCTCTTTGACGTGTCGGGGATAAACCCATGTTTGTCGAGGAAGGCCGCGTTCCAGAGTGCGAGCGGCCAGCGCATCGATAGCGGCCAGGATATCCCGTCGGTACGCGTCACGCGGCGCACCGGCAGCACCTCATGCTGCAGATAGGTGAAAAGGTCGTGCAGATCCTCGTCCGACACCTTGGCATAGGCGGTATAGGGCATGGCGGGGTATAGCCGAGTGCCGTCGGGTTTGACGCCCAAGCGCATCGCCCGGACGAAATCGGTGAAGCTGTAGCGGCCGATGCCGGTTTCGGCGTCAGGCGTTATGTTCGACGCGTAGATCGTACCGAGCGGGGTCGGGAAGGGCGCGCCACCGGCCAGCTTCTCGGCCTGTGCAGCGGTATGACAGGCCGCACAATCGCCTAGCACGGCGACATACTGGCCATGGGCGATATCGGGCTGGCGCTTGGCGATCGCCGGCGCGAGTTCAGGTTGCGGAGTCGGCAACGCCACGGTAGCGACAATTCCGGCCACGACGATCAATATCGCCAGACCAATCGCCCAGAAACGCCCGCGAGAGCGGCGTCTGCGCCGGCTCAAATCGGCACCATCGGGCCAGGGTTCCTGAGGTACGTGCTCTTGATATTGGCGGCTGCCCAATAGGCAAGGCCACCGACCAGCCCGGTCGGGTTGTAGCCGATGCCATGCGCAAAGCTATTAGCGCCGAGTGCGAACACATTGGAGACGTCCCAGCTCTGCAGATATTTGTTCAAGACGCTGGTCTTGGGATCGGCCCCCATGGCGGTGCCGCCATTGATATGCGTGCTTTGATAGGCCCTAGTGTCCCAATTATCGCCGCGTTTCAGCACGCGGCCAGACGCGGATTTGGCGCCCATCGCCTTGCCGATCTCATCAAGCTTCTGGCCGAAGAATTCCGACATCCGCAGATCGTTGTCCTTCCAGTTCAGCGTCATGCGGAGCAGCGGCGTGCCATAGGCGTCGCGATAGGTGGGATCGAGATCGAGATAGCAGTCGCGATAGGCCATGTTGCTCATCTGCGCTTCGATCCGGCCGGAATGCAGGAAATTGCTCTTTACGGCCGATTTCCAGGCGCTGCCCCAGGCGGGTGTACCCTTCGGCACGGGGATGCCGCGCACCGGACCGTTGCCGGTCTGACGGCCCCAGATAACGCCGCCGCCGATGAAATTGAGCGGCCCGTGATCGAAATTATCGGCGTTGAATTCTTCGATCGCCTGGCCGACGCCGCCCGCCCCCATGAACTGGTTGATATAGGTTTTGTCGTCGAAGAACAGGTTCACGCTGTTGATCAGCTGGTAGCAGAAATTCCGCCCGAGCGTGCCCTTGCCGGTATTGGGATCGTATTGCTGGCCGATGCCCGACGACATCATCAGCCGCACGTTGTGCAGATGGAAGGCGGCAAGGATGACGAGCGCGGCCGGCTGCTCGACCTCCTGGCCTTGCGCATCGATATAGGTGACGCCGGTCGCCTTCTTGCCGGTCGAATCCTTGTTGACCCTCAGCACATGCGCGTTCGTACGGTAGGAGAAATTGGGCATGCGGTAGAGCGCCGGCAGGATGGTCGTTTGCGGCGAGGCCTTGGAATAATTGATGCAGCCGTAATCGCTGCAGAAGCCGCAGAAATTGCAGGGGCCGAGCTGGCAGCCATAGGGGTTGGTGTAAGGCTGCGACGCATTGGAGGCAGGCAAGGGAAACGGCTTGTAGCCAAGCTCCTTCGTCCCCTTAGCGAACAGCACGCTGGTCGGCGGATC
>CAIZEE010000256.1 GCA_903931835.1 uncultured Elstera sp. | reverse complement strand
TCGCCGCCCGGTGCAAGCCGAGCGATCAGCGTATTGAGAATGGCGGGGTCGCCGCTGACATCGCAGATGCGGCGATAATCGCGTCTTGGATCGTCAGTCGGATCAATGACTGTATAGCCGACAGAGCCGTCTCGGCGCGTCGCATTGGTTTCCCATACAGTCGGAGCTGCGGCCCCGACAGCGAGCGCGACCCGCGCGATCAAGCGGCCGAGCACGCCGTGACCGATAATGAGGTCTGGTTGCTGAGCCGGATCGCCGGAAGTCACGTGATAAGCGGTTGCGGCAAGCGCCAGTAACGTCGCCTGGTCGCCGAGCGCCTCGGCCACTGGCGTCACGCGTTTGGCCGGCACCACGATCCGCGAGGAAGCGCCGCCGAACAGACCGCGCACCTCACCATAACACCGCGCACCCGGAACAAAGACGCGCTGACCGATCTGGCGATCGGCGTTGGCGCCGACCGAAGCGACCCGTCCAACCGATTCATAACCTGGAACCAGGGGATACCCCATACCGGGAAAGGCGGGCATACGCCCCGACCATAACAGCCGCTCCGTGCCTGTGCTGATACCGGTCCATTCGATGTCGACAACGACATCCTCGTCACCTGGCTCGTCCAGCTTCAGCCGGCTCAGCAGCAGGTTTTCCGGTTCGCTCAGGACGATCGCAACGCTGTCCATCAGGGCTACTCCCAACGTCCGATCTCGCTGATTAGCGGGAGCAGGACGACTAAGTGTCAATCTAGCCTTACTGTCTAATGTGTCAAGCTGAATTAACACTTGTGTGAATTATTTAGGATGCGCCGTCAGCAGGCTTGTCACCAACGGCGTGTTGGTCGGGATCAGCTTGAAACCGCCAAATCCGGCGGCGGCAAGCAGCGCCGTCAATTCGTCGGGGGTGCGTGGACGACCGCGCTGCATGGCCAGCAGGTAAAAGCCGAAATACGCATCGCCGACCGGCTCGGCACCGTGGGTGCCACTCATCGGTTCGGCGATCAGCAGCGTCCCGCCCGGTGGCAGAACCTTTCGAATGGCGCGCAGCAGCGCCAGAACCGTCGCGTCGTCATGATCGTGCAGCACCCTGACCAACGAAACGATGTCAGCTCCATCAGGCAGCGGATCGACCAGGAAATCCCCGCCGATGATGGTGGTTCGATCGACAAGCCCCCTCACGGCGAACCGCATTACCGCCCGCTCTGCGACGGCCGGCAGATCGAAGAGCATCAGTTTCAATGCCGGCGCTCCGGCGGCGATTTCGGTCAGGAACACCCCTTCGCCGCCGCCGATATCGAGCAGGCAGCGATGCCGGCCAAGCGGATAAGCGGCGAGCACTTCCGCCGCGACCAGCGGCTGAGACTGCGCCATCAAGGCGGAGTAACCGGCGACTGCCGACTGATCCAGATCCGCCGGCTGATCCACCACCGCATAGGCCCAATATCTGGACAGTTCGGTCGACGGATTTTCGCCGCGCAGCAATCCGACCGGATCCTTCAGATCGGCGTAAAGCATCGCGTGATGTTCAATCATGGCGCTGATGCCCGGATTGCCAACCAATGCCGCGCCCAGCGCGCCAAGGCCGAACCGTCCGCCGCTGCGACGTTCGACAAGACCAAGCGCCACCGCAGCGCGCAACAATGCCAGCACCGAGTCAGGAGGCAGGTTGAGTGCAGAACACAGCGCCGCCTCCGAGCGTGGTCCGCTGGCCAATAGCGGGAACAAGCCCAGCCGAACACAGGCCAGCAGCACTTGGGAATAGACGAAGCCGGCACAGAGATCGAACAGCGCGCGCGCACGCCGTCTGGCGATCCAGCGTGTCAAGGGAAAGCCCGCTGCCCAGCGCTGAAACCGCGGGTTGACTAGCAGGCGATCGCGTTCTTCGATCAGTCGATCGGACCAGCGCACCCGATGCCTCCCGAGCGCAAGGCGGCGATCCACGGCGGCGGCCCGCTTGCTCAGGCGGCCCGGTGAACCAGCCCCTTTGGCAGCAATCGGTTGGATTCGAGCACGATGAGCTTGCGCAGATCAACCGCACCCGGACAGGCCGGGATCGACGCGACAGCCGCTTCGGTCAGCGTCTCAAACCGCTCGATCGCGCCCGCCAGACCAAGCTCGCCGACCGCACTCGGCCGGCCCAGCAACGCGTCCTGCCCGGCATCCTTGCCCAGCGCCTGGGGATCGGCCACGACATCACGGATGTCATCAGCGATCTGGTAGGCCTCGCCCAGTCGTTCGCCAAGGCTGCGCCAGGGTTCGGCGACAGCACCCGCCGCTGCCGCGCCGGATACCGTGGCGGCGGCAAATAGGGCGCCGGTTTTCGACTGATGATAGGCGGAAAGGTCCACCGCCCCGCTCTCGCATTCCCATGCCTGCCCGGCGACGATGCCGCGCGGCATGCCGACGGCGGAGCCAACGGCAGACACCAGCCCGACCAACCGTTCGGGAACCTTGCACGCCGCCCAGGCCATGGTCTGGAATGCGAGAACGATCAACGCATCGCCGGCGAGTACCGCCAGTGGTTCGCCGAAGGCGCGGTGGACGGAGGGCTTGCCGCGCCGAGTCGCCGCATCGTCGAAACACGGCAGATCGTCATGGATAAGGGAGGCGCAATGGAGAAATTCGAGCGCCGCCGCTGCTGCGTCCGACACTTCTGGATGATCGTCGCCGCAGGCCCCGGCAACCGCCAGGCAGAGCCTCGGACGAATCCGAGCACCCTTTGGAAATAGGGCATAACGGACGCTGGCGATCAGACGCGGCGGGCAGCCTGGGAACTCGGCGCGATCCACCGCCGCGGTTAAAGCCTGCTCGATCCTTGATATGGCGTCCATGCTCAACCCCCGCAAACGGAGTGTAAGTATCAATTGTCACATGAGAGTGTCATGCTATATTGACACTGCAGTCAACCCCGTTTCTTTGAAGCGAGCCAATCATGCG
>CAIZEE010000255.1 GCA_903931835.1 uncultured Elstera sp. | reverse complement strand
GGGATCTCCTTCACCATGACCTTCCTCAACCAGGCGGGCGCCCTGGTGCACGTCTATACCGATGGCAGCGTCATGCTGAACCATGGCGGCACGGAGATGGGGCAGGGCTTGTTCGTCAAAGTGGCGCAGGTCGTGGCGTCCGAGTTCGGTCTGCCGCTCGACGCCGTCAAGATCACGCCGACGGACACGGCGAAAGTGCCGAATACGTCCGCGACGGCAGCCTCATCCGGCGCCGACATGAACGGCAAGGCGGCGCAGATCGCGGCGCGCTCGATCCGTAACCGGCTGGCGCGCATCGCCGCCGAACGGTTCGGCGTGAAGCCCGCCCAGATCGTGTTTGCCGATGGCAAGGTAGGACCCGCCAAATCGACGGAGCGGATGAAATTTGGCGAGCTTGTTCGCCTGGCCTACACGACGCGCACGCAATTATCGGCGACGGGGTTCTACAAGACGCCGAAGCTGCAATGGGATGGCGACAAATATAAGGGCCGGCCGTTCTTCTACTTCGCCTATGGGGCGGCGGTGACCGAGGTCGCGGTCGATACATTGACCGGCGAGTACAAGATGCTGCGCGTCGATATTCTCCACGATTGCGGCCGCTCGCTGAACCCGGCGATCGACCAGGGCCAGATCGAGGGCGGGTTTGTTCAGGGCATGGGCTGGCTGACGTCGGAAGAGCTGCATTGGGACAAATCCGGCCGATTAACCACGCATGCGCCGTCCACCTATAAAATCCCAGCCTCCTCGGACGTGCCGGAGGATTTTCGCGTGGCGTTCTACCAAGCCGATAATGTCGAGGCGACGGTGCATCGCTCCAAAGCGGTGGGGGAACCGCCGCTCATGCTCGGCATTTCGGCTTTCCTCGCGATCAAGGATGCGGTGGCGGCTTCGGCCAATCACGCGGCGAGCCCGGCCTTGGATGCGCCGGCGACGCCCGAGCGCGTCCTCCTCGCGATTGAGGCTTTGCGCGCCCGTGTGGCGGCAAGCGATCTGGCAGCGGTGGCGGAATGAGCGACTGGATCACAGCGCTTGCCCGATATCAGGAAGCAGCCATTCCGGCCGTACTGGTGACAATGCTGACCGTGCGCGGCTCGGCCCCGCGGGAAGCCGGCACCAAGATGGTGGTGACTTCGGACGAACAGGCGGGATCGATCGGCGGCGGCCAGCTCGAGTTTCAAGCACTGGCGATCGCGCGCGATCTGCTCGGCCAGCAAGGCGGCCCGCCCGCGTCGCCCCTGGTGCGTGAGTTCCCGCTAGGCCCGGCATTGGGCCAATGCTGCGGCGGTTCGGTCTCGGTCCTGTTCGAGGCGATGGTGCCTGTTGGTCGTCCGATCGCCATTTTCGGCGCAGGCCATGTCGGACGCGCCCTCGTGCGCATTCTGGGCGATCTGCCCTGCCGCATTACCTGGGTCGATCCGCGCGAGGAGGAGTTTCCGGAAACTCTGCCGACCAATACGCGCAAAATCGTCGGCGCGCTGCCGACCCATGATCTGGCCGATCTGCCGAGCGGCACCGCCGTGCTGATCATGACGCATAGCCACCAGCTCGATTTGCAATTGGTCGAGGCGGCGTTGAAGCGCGGTGATCTGTCCTATGTCGGCGTTATCGGTTCAGCGACCAAGCGCGCGCGGTTCATTCAGCAATTGCGCCGGCGTGGTTTATCGCAAGGTGAGATCGATCGCCTGACCTGTCCCATTGGCCTGCCGGGAATCGGCGGTAAGCATCCGGTCGAGATCGCAATCTCAGTTGCGGCGCAGCTCATCGCCCTGCCTGATGCCGGGGAGCGCCAATGGGCCGAACCGTCAACGGTCACCGCTTTGTGATGGGGCGCTGGCGTTAAGCTGACTGCCGCTTGAATAGCCGATCGCGACCGCCGCGATGCAG
>CAIZEE010000254.1 GCA_903931835.1 uncultured Elstera sp. | reverse complement strand
GTCCGCAATTGGAGGGCTATCGCGCCAAGGGCGTCGAAGTGCTGTTGCTGACCGACCCGGTCGACGAGTTCTGGATTCCGGCCGTCGCCAGCTTCAAGGACAAGCAGTTCCGCTCGGTCACGCGCGGTGCGGCTGATCTGTCCAAGATCGAGGGCGCCGAGGGTGAGAAGAAGGCTGAAGACCTTCCGAAATCCGGCGAGATCGCCAAGCTTATCGCGCTTTTCAAGCTGACGCTTGGCGATGAGGTGAAGGATGTCCGCGAATCGCAGCGCCTCACCGAAAGTGCGGTGTGTCTGGTCGCCGATTCAGGCGATATCGACATGCGCCTGGAAAAACTGCTGCGCCAGCACAATCAGCTCGAGCAATCGGCCAAGCGCGTGCTTGAACTCAATCCCGGCCATCCGCTGATTCGGCAATTGATCGAGCAGGTCGGCACGGTCGGCGCCAGCGACAGTTTGAGCGAGGCGGCCAAGCTGCTGCTTGATCAGGCGCGGATATTGGAAGGCGAGGCGCTGCCCGATCCGGTCGCGTTCGCACGGCGGTTGGATGCAGCGCTGGTGAAGGGGTTTGGGGCAGCGGCGTAGTCGCTGGCCCTAAGATGGTAAAATCCTTACTCTTACCAGGCGGAGTAAGGATTTTTACCATGCGCATCACCTCTAAAGGCCAAGTAACGATCCCGGTCGAAATTCGGGAGCAGGCGGGATTGCTGCCGCACACCGAAGTTGATTTCGACTTCGATGGCGAAGTTGTGCGAATCATTCCTGCCGTTGTGCAGACCGAGAAAGGTCGAGGTGCGCGCCTCGTTGCTCATCTGCGCGGACGCGGTGATGTTGCGATGAGTACCGATGCCATAATGGCGCTGACCCGAGGCGATTGGGTGGCCGGCTGACTGCGGCGCTCACTACGCTTTGTCTGCGTCCGAAAACACCCGCGTCGGCACCGCGTGCAGCATCGATCGGCCGAGCTTCATCAGTTTGAACGCGTCGGTCGCATAGCGCGACACGGTCGTGTACCAGGTCGCCTCCATGTAGCGGGTCATCTCGGCATAGGCGTCGACAACTTCGTCGCCGATATCGGCGTGGTCGTAGTTGATCACGGCGGCGACCTTGTGGCCGAGCGGGCGGATGCGGGCTTCGACCGCTTGGCGGATGCGGTCAACATCTTCACGTCGGCGCACCACCAGCGCCTCGAAATCGAGAAACAGCACCTGACGCTCGGCGTCATAAGTGATGCGGCCGTCGAGGTCGAGGCGCAGCAGGGTGCGGATCATGCCCATTGAGCCTGTTTTGAAGATCGCCTCTCCCATCATGCGCGGCTGGTTGACGATCGGCGCGAAATCCATATGGGCCAGGATGTCGCGCTCGATATCGATGCCGGGGGCGACCTCTACCAGTTCGACGCCGGCTGACGTTCGGCTAAGGACGCAGCGCTCGGTGACATACAGCACGGGCTGGCCAAGGGAGGCGGCATAGGCGCCGCTGAAGGTGATTTGCTGCACCTTTTTGATGAATTTGCGGCTGCGACCCTCACGGATGATCTTGAGCTTGCCGTCTTCGATCGCGATCTCCAGGCCACCGGCCGTAAACGTACCGACAAAGACCAGCCGGCGGGCGTTCTGGCTGATATTGATGAAACCGCCGCAGCCGGCGAGCTTGGTGCCGAAGCGGCTGACATTGACGTTGCCCTCGGCATCGCATTCGGCCATGCCGAGACAGGCGAGATCGAGCCCGCCGCCGTCATAGAAGTCGAATTGCTGGTTCTGCTCGATGATCGCGTCGGTATTGATGGCGGCACCAAAATTCAGGCCGCCCGCCGGTGCGCCGCCGATCACGCCAGGCTCGGCCGTCAGGGTGATATAGGCCAGCGTCTTTTCTTCGGCCGCGACGGTCGCGACCCCCTCGGGCATGCCGATGCCGAGATTAACCACGCTGCCAAGCTTCAACTCCTGTGCGGCCCGGCGGGCGATGATTTTGCGTTCGTCCAGCGGCATTGGCTGCATCGTAGCGGTCGGCACGCGGATTTCACCAGCGAAGGCGGCACTATAGGCTGTCGCGTAGGTCTGCAGATGATGCTGCGGTTCGGCGATGACGACGCAGTCGACCATTATGCCCGGCACGCGCACCAGCCGGGGATTGAGCGAATTCGGCCCGGCGATCCGTTCGACCTGAGCGATCACATATCCGCCGCTATTCTTGGCAGCCATCGCCATCGCCAGATTGTCGAGCGGCAGCGCTTCGCGTTCCATCGTGATGTTGCCGTTGGGATCTGCCGTCGTCCCGCGGATAAGTGCGAAATGGATGGGGAAGGCCTTATAGAACAGCCACTCCTCGCCATCGATGTGGGTCAGGCGAACGATATCGTCGGTCGTCAGCGCATTGATTTTCCCGCCTTCCACCCGGGGATCGACGAAGGTCTGCAGGCCGACCTTTGAATGCACGCCCGGGCGATGGGCCGCGATATCGCGATACAGATGCGAAATGACGCCCTGGGGCAGGTTATAGGCCTCGACCTTGTTCTCCAGCGCCAATTTGCCGATTTTGGGGATCAGACCCCAATGGCCGCCGATCACGCGCTTTAACAGGCCTTCCTGTCCCAGGCGGTTGAGGCCCCGGTTTTCGCCATCGCCCTGGCCGGCGGCAAAGACCAGTGTCAGGTCGCGCGGCGTTCCGGTCTCGAGAAATCGCTGTTCGAGGGCAGCCAGCAACTCGTCGGGCGTGCCGATGCCGACAAAGCCCGAGGTCGCGAAGGTTGCTCCGTTTGGGATGATGGCGACGGCGTCGCGCGCCGACACAATCTTACTGCTCATCGCTTCCTCCGGCCCGCAACCTCTAAATGGATTGCTTGGTCGGTCAGGCTAGCTACGGAAACAGCCGAGCGGCAAGGGGAATCGGGGAGAGGGCGGATTTAGCTCCGCGGGCCGTCTTTCAACTTCGGCGTGGGAACGATGCCAAGTTCGGTTGAGGCCAGGATCACGCCATCGGCGCGCTGCAGGATCAGGGCAACGTGATCGCCCGGAGGCACTAACTCACTGGGGAGTGTGATCTGCAGCTTTGCGCCGGTCCAGGTGCCGACTGGCTGAAACCCCGTGATCACGCGTTCTGGCTTATCCAGCGGATTGGTCATGCGGCTCTGATAGCCGATCAGCCAAAGCTCAGACTGCATCTTCTGTTCGCCGCCGCCCTCAACCGCGACGATCAGCCCGTCATTGCCGCGTATTGCGGTCAGCGAAACGGCTTCGAGCGATTTTAGAGGCGGGGGGGTAAGGGCGGTTCCCGAGGAGGCGAACGGCAGCGGGCTGGCAAGCGCGGCGCTTGACAGTGTCAGGGCGACCAGTGCGGCACCAAAGGCATAGCGCATCGTGGGGCCTCCTCAAAAAGAAACGCGCAGCTTTTCGGCCACACGCAAGACGAAACTTTACAGGTATTTATACGCGCTGCAAGCGGTTGCCTTGCGGTGTCATAGAATTTTCCCTAAAACTCGGGCGTTTCTTGCTCGCCTTGGACCTATCATCGCCATGACACAGACCATCAAGAAGATCGTGCTCGCCTATTCCGGGGGGCTCGACACCTCGGTCATTCTGCGCTGGTTGCAGCAGACCTATGGCTGCGAGGTGGTCACCTTCACTGCCGATATCGGCCAGGGGGAGGAGTTGGAGCCGGCTCGCCGCAAGGCCGAGATGTTCGGCGTGAAGGACATCTTCATCGACGATCTGCGCGAGGAATTCGTGCGCGATTTCGTCTTTCCGATGTTCCGCGCCAATGCGCTGTATGAGGGAACCTATCTGCTCGGCACGTCGATCGCCCGCCCGCTGATCGCCAAGCGTCAGATCGAGATTGCGCGCCAGGTAGGGGCGGATGCGGTGGCGCACGGTGCGACCGGCAAGGGCAATGATCAGGTGCGGTTCGAGCTTAGTTATTACGCGCTGCAGCCAGATATCAAGGTGATCGCCCCCTGGCGGACCTGGGACCTGAACTCGCGCACTAAGCTGCTGGAATATGCCGAAGCCCATCAGATCCCGATCGCGCGCGACAAGCGCGGCGAGGCGCCCTATTCGACCGACGCGAATTTGCTGCACATCTCCTATGAAGGCAAAGCGCTGGAAGATCCCTGGGTCGAGCCGGACGAGGATATGTTCACCCGCTCGGTGGCGCCGGAGAAGGCGCCTGATGAGGCGCAATATGCCGAGATCGAGTTCGAGCATGGCGACCCGGTTGCGGTTGATGGCGAGGCTTTGTCGCCGGCGGCACTGCTGACGCGGTTGAACGAGCTCGGCGGTAAGCACGGCATCGGCCGGCTCGATCTGGTGGAGAATCGTTTCGTCGGCATGAAATCGCGCGGCATTTACGAGACGCCAGGTGGCACGATCCTGTCAATCGCACGGCGCGGCATTGAGAGCATCACGCTCGATCGCGGTGCAGCCCATCTCAAGGACGAGCTGATGCCGCGTTATGCGGAGCTGATCTATAACGGCTTCTGGTTCTCGCCCGAACGCGAGATGCTACAGGCGCTGATCGACCAGTCCCAGGAATTTGTTACCGGTACGGTTCGGGTAAAACTCTTCAAGGGGTCGGCCCGCGTCGTCGGCCGCAAATCTCCGGTCAGCCTATACAATCAGGCCTTCGTTACCTTCGAGGCCGATCAGGTCTATAACCAGCAGGATGCGGAAGGCTTCATCAAGCTGAACGCGCTACGCCTGCGCCTGGCAGCCTTGGGACGCAAGCGATAGACGTGCGATAGGCGGAGTGGTCCTTCTATGACCTCGGCGGTTCGACCCATCCTCAGCATCTGCATTCCTTCGTATAATAGAAGTTCTTTGCTTCTGTCGTTGTTGCAAGAGATGGATCGGCCGGATTTCCTGCCGTTCGATTTCGAAGTCGTTGTCTGTGATAACGCGTCGCCCGATCCCGGTTATGCCGCGATCGCTGAATTTCGGCCTGAGCATTATGGGTACGCCTATTTTCGCCGGTCGACCAATATCGGCGGCGCGGCCAATATAGGCGGCTGCTACCGGCTGGCGTCAGCCGAGTTTTGCCTGCATCTGTCTGATGACGATCGGCTGATCTCCTCCGAAGTTGCAGCCATCGTAGCGCGGATGCAGGACGATCCGCAGATTCAAGCCACTTTTGCCGGGTTTGAGGATTATGAGCGGATCGGCGGCAGGCTGGTCAATGGGCGTGGCTTCGAGGAAGGAAGTTTCACACAAGATAATGCGCCCGGCATCGTGGATATGTTGAACTGCGGCCGGCTTGCGATTCCCGAGCTTGCCATATACAGGAGCATGGCGCTCGGCTCCGCACTCTTCGCATCAGCCTTTGCCTATTTTCCCTATCGGGTGATTGAGCGGTTATTGCCGTTAGGCGTCGTTAGGTTCCAGCCGCAGATCTATTACACGGGTATTGCGCAGCATAGCGGCGAGACGGAACGCCACATTCGTACCTCCGACGATTTTGGTATGGCTGGCTGGTCCAGCGTCGGTCGGGGCTTCGCTTTGCTGTGTCAAGCCGCCCTTGGAAAGCCGCTTTACGACCTTGCTGAAACGCCAGAACAGCGCCTGTTCTTGACATTGACCCGCAACGCCTTTGTCGACGCCAATAACCATGCGCGCTTTTTCGAAGCGCTCGAATTGATGGAATATTTGATTTGCCTTGGCGCCGGCGCCCTGTTTTCGGATGACGAGCGGACCCATACTCGCGAAATGGGGTATCTCGACGCGATCAGACTCGAGATCGAAAAACTGCCCGGGGTCACAACGGCGCATCTGATCGGGTTGGGCGATGCGGGAGGCACGCTAAGCCAGATGTTCCTTGGTCATAGATCATCGGTAGCCGTGGTGAAATCGGCGAGCGTCATGGAGGTTGACCCGTCGCACGCGGCGTTCGTCACCCCGAGTGATGCCATGCGCGAACAATTGATCAGCCTCTTCGCGCTCCGCCCTGGATTTGTTTTCAGCCTGGAGGCTGTTCGCCGTGCTTTCAGCCTGTAACGGATTAGCGCGTCGAATCTGTATTTGTCTGGAGGTATGTTAGACATGCTGGAACTTCGCCCGAACTGCGAATGCTGCGACGTCGATCTGGCGCCGGACTCGCGAGACGCTCGAATCTGTACGTTTGAATGCACCTTCTGTGCGGATTGCGCCGAGCGTGTGCTGGGCGGCATCTGCCCGAATTGCGGCGGCGAGTTGGTGCGCCGACCAATCCGTCCAGCCGCCGAGCTGGCAAATAATCCCGCCTCGACCAAGCGCATATTGAAAGCCGAGGGTTGCGCCCCGCGCGCCTGATGACAGATGGCAATTTTTGTCACTTTATCGTTTAAAGTGAAACTGTTGCTACGCCCCAGACAGATAAAATGCCGCGAAACGGCGAGTTTTTCGGCTGGCACGAACGCTGCTATCACAAGGCCGCGTCATATAAGGGGCCATCAAAATGGGGAAAATCAGTTTCGTAATCCGTGCCGCAGCTTTGGGCTTGATCGCCTTGGCGCTGCTGGCGGGGCATCCGGTGCTCGCCGCCGATCTGGTTCCAGTGCCGGAAGCAACGCCGGACGCGCTGGCCTATAATCGTGATCTCAACCTGTTCTGGCTCGCCGATCTCGCCTTCACGATCGCCGTGCCAATCCTGTTTCTCGCAACCGGGTG
>CAIZEE010000253.1 GCA_903931835.1 uncultured Elstera sp. | reverse complement strand
GGTTGAGATAGGTGCGGACAGCGCCGGCCAGCATGATGCCGGGCCGATCATTGCCGCCGAACACTAGAGGCCGCTCAATGGCGCCAGCCGCGAGAATAGCCCGCTTGGCGACGATGCGGATCAGGCGTTGGCGTGGCTGTCCCGGCGCCGGTGAGGCCAGATGATCGGATACACGCTCTACCGCGCCGTACGTACCGCCGTCATAGACGCCGAAAACGCTGGTCCGGCGCAGGATCGTAACGTCCGGCAGGCTTTCAAGCTCCGCCTCCAGGCTTTGCGCCCAGGCAACGGCCGCCAGATCGCCGATCAACCGCCGATCGGAAAGGCAAGAACCGCCGAGTTCGAAATCCTCACAAGCGAGGACAACGCGAGCGCCCGATTTTGCGGCGGTGAGTGCCGCCAACAGACCGGTCGGCCCGGCACCGATCACCAGCACATCGCAATGCTGCGTGGTTTTCTCATAGATGTCTGGATCGGCCTGACGCGAGGCGCGACCGAGGCCGGCGGCCCGGCGGATCAGCGGCTCGTAAAGCGTCTCCCAAAAGGCTTTCGGCCACATGAAAGTCTTGTAGTAGAACCCGGCCGCGAGGATCGGCCCGGCCAGGCCGTTGATCGCCTGGATATCGAAGGCAAGCGAGGGCCAACGATTTTGGCTGGTCGCCGTCAGCCCCTGATAAAGCTCAGCGATTGTCGCGCGGGTATTGGGTTCCCGCCGCGCGCCGTCGCGCAGTTCGACCAGCGCGTTGGGCTCCTCCGGACCGGCTGATAAAATGCCCCTTGGCCGATGATATTTGAACGACCGCCCGACCAGATGAACGCCGTTGGCCAATAATGCGGACGCTAACGTGTCGCCTGCAAAGCCTTGATACTGTTTGCCGTCAAAGGTGAAGTCGATCGCCTTCGACCGATCAATCAGCCCGCCGCTGGCGAGGCGCATATCCATCGCCATCACGCCGGCCCTGCGGCGCGATCGACCGCCAGGATCTGATGGCTGCTGATATCGCGCGTCACAACCAGCCAAGCCTGACAGCCCGAGCCATGATACCAGAACTCACGATGCGCGCCCGGCGGATTATCTCGGAAATAGACATAGTCGACCCACTCTGCGGCGGGCGCTTCGAGGCTCGGTCGCGACGGCGCTGCGTCGCCTAGATACGAGAATTCTTCATGGCCGCGTTCGCCGCATAGAGGACAGGCAATGCGCATCAGTGCAAATTCGGCTGAGCGCCGCCCCCGTTTTCGTCGAGCAGATGCCCGGTTGCGAACCGATCCAGGCGATAGGCAGCACTTGCCTCATGCGGTTCGTCGCGCGCAATCGTGTGAGCGAAACACCAGCCCGAGGCCGGTGTCGCCTTGAACCCGCCATAGCACCAGCCGGCATTGAGGTAGAGGCCATCCACCGGCGTCTTATCGATGATCGGGCTGCCATCCATGGTCATATCCATGATGCCGCCCCAGTGCCGCAGCACGCGCAGACGCCCCAATGCCGGCATCATCGCGATCCCGCATTCGGCGACATCCTCGATGGTCGGCAGATTGCCGCGCTGGGCATAGGAATTGTAGCGATCGATATCGCCGCCGAAGACGAGGCCGCCCTTGTCCGACTGGCTGATATAGAAATGCCCGGCGCCGAAGGTGATGACTGTATCGACCAGCGGCTTTAATCCCTCCGACACAAAGGCCTGCAGTACATGGCTTTCCAGCGGCAAACGCAGCCCCGCCATTGCCGCGACACGCGATGAATTGCCGGCGGCGGCAAGGCCGATTTTCTTCGCGCCGATAAACCCGCGCGAGGTTTCAACGCCCCTCACGACACCGCCCTCGACACGGATGCCCGTTACTTCGCAGTTCTGAATGAGATCGACGCCGCGCGCATCGGCCGCGCGGGCATAACCCCAGGCAACCGCGTCATGGCGCACGGTCCCGCCGCGCCGCTGAATCAACCCGCCCTGGATCGGGAACCGCGCATTGTCGAAATCGAGCAAGGGCACAAATTTGCGCACCTGATCGCGGTCGAGTAGCTCGGCATCGACGCCGTGCAAGCGCATCGCGTTGCCACGCCTGGCATAGGCGTCACGCTGACCGTCATTATGATAGAGGTTGAGCACGCCGCGTTGGCTGACCATTGCGTTGTAGTTCAGCTCCTGCTCCAACCCTTCCCACAATTTCATCGACCATTCGTAGAATGGGATATTGCCGGGCAGCAGGTAGTTGGATCGCACGATCGTCGTGTTGCGGCCGATATTGCCGGAGCCGAGCCAGCCTTTCTCCACCACCGCGATCCGGCCGACGTCGTGATAGCGAGACAGGTAGTAGGCGGTCGCCAAACCATGCCCGCCACCGCCAACGATGATCACATCGTAATCCGGCTGCGGCTCCGGCTCCCGCCAGACCGGCTTCCAGCTCTTATTCTCACCGAGAGCGGCCTTGAGCACGCTGAAGATCGAGTAGCGCTGCGACATGGCCTGTTTATAGCTTTGCGGAAAATCAGCCCTGGTATAAATTTTCCTTATGGTATCGGCTCCCTTCGATCTCTGGTCGCTCGAGGTGTTCGTCGCGGTTTGCGACCATGAAACCATGGCGGCTGCGGCACGGGCCCTCGGCCTCACCCAACCTGCGGTCTCTCAGATCATCGGCGATCTAGAAAGCCGTACCGATGCCATGCTGTTCGACCGGCGGGTTCGCCCGATCGGCCTGACGCCGGCTGGTGCGGTGTTACGCAGCCGGGCGACCGCGCTGCTCGGCGAAGCCCGCCAGATCGCCCCGCTGCTGCGCGAGGTTCAGAAAGGCCGCCTGCCGGTCGTGCGCATCGGGCTGTTGGACTCGCTGAACCGCGCACTGGCAGCACCTTTGGCAGAGCATCTGATGGGTTTGACCGATCATGCGTCGCTGCTATCCGGGCTGACCGCCGCCCATGCCGGCGCCTTGCTGACACGAAGGCTCGATATCGTCTTTGCGGTCGATGATCTGGGCGATATCGAGGGGTTGGAGCGCTGGGATATTCTGGCCGAACCCTACGTTCTGCTGACGCCGCACGATATGCCGGAGTGTACCAGCCCGGACGCTCTACAGAACCTTATCCTTCAGAAACCTTTCATTCGTTTCAGCGAACGGTCGAAGACCGGCATGGAGATTGAGCGACATCTGCGCCGCCTTGGCCTTGATCTCGCGCGGTCGGTGGAATTCGATACGCCCAACGGCGTCACCGCGATGGTGGCGGACGGCTGCGGCTGGGCGATCACCACGCCGCTTTGCATTATCGAGGCTGGGTACCGGTTGGCCGGCATGCGCTGTAGCCGCCTGCCCGGCCCTGCTCTGCGGCGGCGGGTGATCCTGGCGGCCCGGCGTCGCGAATTGGGCCGACTGCCGCAGACGCTCGCCGCTTTCAGCGCCGCACGACTGCGCGATCACTGCCTGCCTGAGATCGCCGAATTAATGCCGTTCGTCACACAAGAGATCGACATCGGCTGAGCACGATCCGCCCCGGCTATTTGTCCTCGATCAACCCCCAGACATGGGCCGATATCAGCCAGCTGCCGTTGACCTTCTTTTCCGTGATCACCCAGCGCGCGACCTGCTTATGGGCGCCGGTCTCGTCATTGAAGGTGAAAGTGCCCGGCACAATAAGATAGGCGTCGTCGCCGGTGATCCGAGCATATTGCGGCGCCTTGATCACGAGATGCAGCTTCTGGGCGACGACCTTCGCATGATCTTCCGGCGTTGCCCCCATCAGATCGGCATACCACTGCACGATCCCGCTACTGGGCCCGACCCAGCGATATGGCCCAAAGGCATCGATGACGATGGCATCTGATGTGAACAACCCGGATGGCAAATCCGGCTGGCTCGCATTCAACGCGGCCGTCAACTTGGTGACCGGCGCCATCAGTGCCGCCTTATCGGCAGCACTGATATCCGCCGCAAAACCGGCCGAGCTTGTGACCATGATCGCCAGAGCGGCGAATGCCAACAGGTTCAGTCTCATCATCGTCCCCTTACCGATCAGGCCCTAGAAGTGATAGGCAGCTTGCAGGCCGTAGGCGCGCGGATTGTTGCGCAGAGCAAAGACGTAGCCCGTATAGCTGTAATCGTAAACAGCCACATCATAATGCTCGTCGAACAAGTTCTGGACCCAGAGCGACACGTCCGTCGAACCATCAAGCAGCGTTGTCGTAATGCGCGAGTTGAACACGCTGTAGCCCGGTTCCAGAACATTGGTGTCGGAGTTGAACGGCGTGTTTTCCCACTGCTTGGTATAGCCGTGCGCATCCAGGTACCAATCGATATCGCCCCAATCGCTCCGATAGGCCTTCCAATCGATCGTACCGCTAAGCGACCAATGGGGTGCTTCTTCAACACGATTACCGGTGACATCCAGGCCTTCGAAGGCACCCGAGCTATAGATCGCATAGATATAGCCGGCGTTGAACGTCACGGTCAGATCGCGGATCGGCTTCACCTTGAACTCAGCCTCGACGCCCTCGCTATTCACCTTGGCGATATTGACTTCCTGGGACAGGCCGCTTGCATCGAGACCGGCGAATTGCTGGTTGCGATAGACGTAGTAGAAACCGGCCAGGTTGACTTCGAGCTTGCGGTCAAAGAACACGTTCTTCGAACCGACTTCATAGTCGATCAGGGTTTCCGGTTTCACCGATGACAGACCGCTTGGGTCCAGCGCGGAGCCGCTGAAGGCGCTACCGCGGAAGCCGAGGTTCCAGCTGGCATAGACCATGTTGTCCGGCGTCAGATGGTAGTCGAGGCCGACCTT
>CAIZEE010000252.1 GCA_903931835.1 uncultured Elstera sp. | reverse complement strand
CCGGCGAAGCGCTCAGTCCAGAACATCATGTCCTGCCGGGCGAATGCCGCGGCGAACAAGCCGGTCAATTCCCCCCAGCGGGTCGGGTCGTATTGTGCGTCGTCCCAACCCACGATCCCCAGCCCGTCCATCAGCACGGCAAAGAATTGAGGTTCGATTGGCCCAATCGAAATCTCGCGGCCATCACGGCACAGATAGGTGCGATAAAACGGCGCCGATCCGGCCAGCAAATTGCACTCACGCTCGAGCGAGATCAGCCCAGCGGGGACAAACCCGGCAAACATCGTCATGAGAGAGGCCACGCCGTCGATGATCGCAGCATCCACAACCTGACCGCGACCAGACCGGACGCGTTCCCACAAGGCAGCCACAATGCCAAACGCAAGGAACATCGACCCGCCACCGAAGTCGCCAACGAGGTTGAGCGGAACGGCCGCCGGTTCGCCGGGTTTGCCCATGGCAGCAAGGGCCCCGCTCAAGGCGATGTAGTTGATGTCATGCCCGGCCGTTTGCGCCAGTGGGCCTTCCTGACCCCAGCCGGTCATGCGCCCATAGATCAATCGCGGATTTTCTGGACAAAGGTCATCAGGTCCCAGCCCCAGTCGCTCCATCACACCTGGGCGGAAACCCTCGATCACCACATCGGCATGCTTCGCCGCAGATCGGCACCAATCACGTCCCTCTGGTTGCCCAATATCGAGCACCTTTATCGCGCGCCCCCTCTCGACAACGGGGTTGGGCCAACCATTGCCGCCCGGGCGATCAACCCGCAACACCTGCGCGCCCATATCCGCCAGCAGCATGGCGCAATGTGGTCCAGGTCCGATGCTGGCAAACTCGATCACGCGCAACCCGGAGAGGGGGCCTGACCGCTCGTCTGCAATCACCTGCCTGTCCAGGCGGGCGGGCGCTTTTCAGCAAAGGCACGCGGCCCTTCCACATAATCCTGCGATGCGAGCATTTTTTTCATTGCGGCAGCATTCCACTGCTCGACCATGGCCGTTTCCAGGTCCAGGTTCATTGAACGCAGCACCGCATCCTTGGTCGCCCGCACCGAAAGGGGACCGCAGCCGAGAATCTGCGCCGCCCATTGACGCGCCAGCGCCATTACGTCGCCATCGGTCGATTCGTTGACGAAACCAAGCCGGACCGCCTCCTCGGCTGATACCCGGCGTCCGGTCAGCACCATCCCCATGGCGTTGCGCAGGCCGATCTGCTGCGGCAGCCGTTGCAGCCCACCGGCGAGCGCCGCCAGGCCCACACGAGCTTCTGGAAGGGCAAAAACAGCATGTTGCGCCGCCAAGACGATGTCGCAGGCCAGAACAATCTCGAAACCACCGCCCATCGCGACGCCGTTCACAGCCGCGATAACGGGCTTGGTCAAATCGAAACGCGAAGCAAGTCCGCCAAAACCCTTTGGCGGCGCCGTCAGGTCTCCACCTGCCGCCTGCTGTTTCAAGTCATGCCCCGCGCAGAAGGCCTTGTCGCCCGCGCCGGTGACGATAGCCACCCACTGGTCGTCATCGGCGGCGAAATCGTCGAAGATCGCCTCCAGTTCGACGTGTGCGGCGAAGTTGAGGGCGTTGTAGACTTCAGGACGGTTGATAGTGATGACGGTCAGCGGCCCATCCCGCTCGACCAGGGCATATTGCCAGCTCATAATGGATTCCTTTAGGCGAGGAAGCCGCCAAGACGGCCCCTGATGATGAGTTCGGCCTCGGCGACCATGCGCGTCACCAGTTCCGCACAAGTCGGAATGTAGTGGATCAGCCCCTGGACCTGGCCCACCCAGATCAAGCCCGCCGCAAGATCGCCCGTTTCCAGCGCGACACGGCCTCTGGCCCCCGACACCAACGGGCGAATGTCCTCGAATACGGCCTCTGGTCGGGTCGAAATGTCCACCACCTGCTCGGACACCGGGTTCCGGGCAACGCGGCCGGTGTTCTTGAAGCGACGGAAAATGAGCTTGGTATCGCGCTCGGTGTTACTCACCAGGAACTGCTTGATAGCGTCGTGGATGG
>CAIZEE010000251.1 GCA_903931835.1 uncultured Elstera sp. | reverse complement strand
CTTGCCCTCTTTCTGCTTGTCGAGCAGCTTGCGCTTGCGGCTGATATCGCCGCCATAGCATTTGGCGAGCACGTCCTTGCGCAGCGCCTTGACCGTCTCGCGCGCGACCACCCTGCCGCCGATGGCGGCCTGGATGGCGATCGGGAAGAGTTGCTGGGGGATCAGGTCTTTCAGCTTCACGCACAGCGCCCGACCGCGTGTTTCGGCCTGGCTGCGATGCGCGAGCGAGCTTAACGCGTCGACCGGTTCCTGATTGACCAGGATGGAGAGCTTGACGAGGTCGCCCTCCTCATAAGAGTCGATCTGATAATCGAAGCTGGCATAGCCGCGGCTGACCGATTTCAGGCGGTCGTAAAAATCGAACACCACCTCGGCCAGCGGCAAACGATAGATCAGCATGGCGCGGTTGCCGGCATAGGTCAGATCGATCTGCTCGCCCCGTCGTTCCTGGCAAAGCGACAGAATCACGCCGAGATATTCGTCTGGCACCAGAATGGTCGCGCGGATCCAGGGTTCCTCGATCTTCTCGATGCGGCCGGTATCGGGCATGTCGGCCGGGTTATGCATCTCCATGACCTCGCCATTGGTGAGGTGCAGGCGATAGATCACGGAGGGTGCGGTGGTGATGAGGTCAAGGTCGAACTCGCGCTCCAGCCGCTCCTGGATGATCTCCAGATGCAGCAGGCCCAGGAACCCGCAACGGAAGCCGAAACCAAGTGCCGCCGATGTCTCCGGCTCGAACTGGAATGAGGCGTCGTTGAGCCGGAGTTTTTGCAGGCTTTCGCGCAAGCGCTCGAATTCTGCCGCGTCAGTCGGGAACAGACCGCAGAACACGACGGGCACGCTCGGCTTAAAGCCAGCCAGAATCGCGGCAGCAGGCCGCTTCTCATCCGTGATCGTGTCACCGACCTGGCAATCAGCGACATGCTTGATGCCGGCGGTGATGAAGCCGATTTCACCCGGCCCCAATTGGTCGACGATCGTCGCCTTGGGCTTGAACACGCCGACGCGCTCGATCGGATGCACGACGCCGGTCGACATCAGCTTCATGCGCATGCCGGCCTGCAGCACGCCCTCTTTCACGCGCACCAGAATGACCACGCCGAGATAGGCGTCGTACCAGCTATCGACCAGCAGCGCCTGCACCGGCGCCGTAGCATCGCCCTTGGGTGGCGGCAGGCGGGTCACAAGCGCCTCCAGCACATCCGGGATGCCGATGCCGGTTTTAGCGGAGATCATGACGGCGTCGGAGGCGTCGAGGCCGATCACATCCTCGATCTGCTGCTTCACCCGGTCGGGTTCGGCGGCGGGCAGATCGATCTTGTTCAGGACCGGCACGATCTCGTGATTATTGTCGAGCGCCTGATAGACATTCGCCAGCGTCTGCGCCTCGACCCCCTGGCTGGCATCCACCACCAGCAGCGAGCCCTCGCACGCCGCCAGCGACCGGCTGACCTCATAGGCGAAGTCGACATGGCCCGGCGTGTCCATCAGGTTCAGCGTGTAGGTCTGACCGTCCTTCGCCTTGTATTCGAGCCGGACGGTCTGCGCCTTGATGGTGATGCCGCGCTCGCGCTCAATATCCATGCTGTCGAGCACCTGCTCGCGCATTTCGCGGTCGGAGAGGCCGCCGCAAAACTGGATCAGGCGGTCCGCCAGCGTGGATTTACCGTGATCGATATGCGCGATGATCGCGAAATTACGGATATGGCTTAAATCGGTCATGCCCGCAAACTTCCACCGGTCGCCTTGGTTACCGCATCGACCAGCTTGGCCGACACGGCCTCAATCTCCGCATCCGTCAACGTATGGTCGGTCGGCTGCAACGTCACCGCAATCGCGATGGAGATCGTCGCTTCCGGCAGGCCCTTGCCGCGATAGACATCGAACAGCTTGATATCGCTGATCAGCGCCGGATCGGCACTGCGCGCCGCCTTGATCAGGCTCGCCATCGGCACAGTATCGCCGATCAGGAAGGCAAAGTCGCGCCTGACCGGCTGCAGGGTCGCGAGGTTGAGTTTCGGCCATGCCCTGCCCGTTTTCGCCTTGGGCAGCGGGATCGCATCCAGGAACAGCTCGAACGCCGCAGCCGGCGCATCGAGATCGAGGGCGTCCTGCACCTTTGGATGCAGCGCGCCGAAATATCCCAGCACCACTTTGGGCCCGAGCTTCAACGTGCCCGACCGGCCCGGATGATACCAAGCGGGTGCCGAACGCTCGATCTGCACGCCCTCGGGCGAGAGGCCGAGGAAACTGAGTGCCGCCAGCGCATCCGCCTTGGCGTCGAAGGCGTCAATCGCGCGGCTGGCATTCCGCCACGACCGTTCCGTCCGCTGACCGACGCGCAGGCCGCAGGCGATCAAGACTTGTCCTAACGCCGTATCGTCCCAGTAGCCCGGTCCGATCTCGAACAAAGCAATATCGTCGATCGCGCGCGCTGCGTTGCGCGCGGCGGCACTGACCAGATTGGGCAAGGGCGTCGGGCGCATCTGATCAAGATCGCTCGATATCGCGTTGACGAGGCGCAGCTTTTCAGCGCCGCCGCCGAACAGCTCTGCCTGAGGCCGCGATAGGAAGGATGGGGTCACCGCCTCCGTCATCCCACGCGATGCCAAGAACCGACGAAGCTGGCTGGTGCGCGCCTGAGCCGGCGTGACCGCGAGCGACGGCAGTGCTGCCGAACGGGCCGGTGCGGCGACCGGGATTTTGTCATAGCCGTAGATGCGCAACACTTCTTCGACGACGCAGGCCTCGCCACCGATATCGCCGCGCCAGGATGGCGGTATCACCGACCATTCCTCATCCGTCATTGAGCCGGTGAAGCCGAGCGAGGTCAGGATACGCCGCGACTCGGTCGGCGCTACGTCAACGCCGCCGAGTGCTGCGACGCGCGCCGTGCGGAACGGGATGCTGCGCGACACATCGGGAGCGGCACCCGCCACCACCACGTCGCTGATCTCGCCGCCGCAGAGTTCGACGATCAGCCTGGTCGCCTCCTCGATGCCGTCAAAGACGAAGCCCGGATCAATGCCGCGCTCGAAACGGAACCGGGCGTCACTGTTGATCTGCAGCTTGCGCCCGGTGCGCGCCGTGCGCAACGGATCGAACAAGGCCGCCTCGAGGAAGACGTCGGTCGTCGCCTCGGTCACACTGCTGGAAACGCCGCCCATGATGCCGCCGAGGCTCAGTACGCCGGTACTGTCGGCGATCACGGTGGTCGCGTTATCCAGGGTGTACTCGCGGCCATTCAGCGCGGAAAGCGTCTCGCCCTCCTTGCTCATGCGAACATGTAGATCGCCCCTGATGCCAATGGCGTCAAACACATGCAGCGGCCGGTTGAGATCGAATGTCAGGAAATTCGTGATATCGACCAGTACCGAAATCGGCCTGAGGCCGATCGATTCCAGGCGCTGCTTCAGCCAATCGGGGCTCGGACCATTGCGCAGATTGCGGATGTAGCGGCCAAGAAACAGCGGACAGGCGGCAGCCGCATCGCCCAGATCAAGCGTGACCTTGATCGGCGAGACGAACCCGCCTGGCCATGCCCTGATCTCCTTCGGGCGCAAGGCGCCCAGGCCATAGGCGGCGAGATCGCGCGCAATGCCGCGCACGCCCAGGCAATCGGCACGGTCCGGCGTCACCGCGATTTCTATGACCGGGTCGTCCAGATGCAGAACCTGCGCGATCGGCACCCCAAGCTCCGCCGTGACCGGCAATTCCAGGATACCTTCGTGATCATCGG
>CAIZEE010000250.1 GCA_903931835.1 uncultured Elstera sp. | reverse complement strand
GGCCTCCTGACACAGACCGCAATAGATGCATTTGGTCATGTCGATGTCGTAGCGGGTCGTGCGACGGCTGCCGTCCTCACGGGGTTCCGCCTCAATGGTGATCGCCAGCGCCGGGCAGATCGCCTCACATAATTTGCAGGCGATGCAGCGTTCCTCGCCATTCGGATAGCGGCGCAGCGCGTGCTCGCCGCGGAAACGCGGGCTGAGCGCGCCCTTTTCGAACGGATAATTGACGGTCGCCTTGCGCTTGAACATGTAGCTGAAGGTCAGCCGCATGCCCGAGACCAGCTCCCACAGCAGCAGACTGCGCGCGCCGCGATCAATGAATGCCATGGTCCCTCATCTCCCCAACCAGGCTGCCGTTACCATAGCCAGCAGCAGCGCTGACGCAAGCTCGCTCGTGGTTCATCACACACCGCCATGCGGGACGGAGCCGGTTGCCACCAGCAACCCCGCCGTCAGGATGAGCCAGATCAGCGAAAACGGCAGAAATACTTTCCAGCCAAGACGCATCAGCTGGTCGTAACGAAAGCGCGGGAAGGTCGCGCGCACCCACAAGGTGCAGAACAGCATGAAGGCGACCTTGAGCGCGAACCAGATGAAGCCCGGGATGAAATCGAGGCCGAACGGGGCGAGCCAGCCGCCCAAAAACAGGATCGTCGTCATGCCGGCGACCAGGATCATGTTGGCGTATTCGCCGAGATAGAACAGCGCGAAGGTCATCGACGAATATTCGGTGAAATAACCGCCGACCAGTTCCGACTCGCCTTCCGGCAAGTCGAAGGGCGACCGGTTCGTTTCAGCCAGACCCGAGATGAAGAAGATGATGAACATCGGGAAAAGCGGCCCGATCGCGAACCAGCCCGGTAGCCAGGAAACGCCGAGGAAACCGTTCGCCTGCGCCATGACAATGTCGCTGAGATTGAGCGAGCCGACGCAGAGCAGCACCGTGATCATCACGAAGCCGATCGAGACTTCATAGCTGACCATCTGAGCGGCCGAGCGCAGAGCGCCCAGGAACGCGTATTTCGAGTTCGACGCCCAGCCTGCAACGATGATGCCGTAAACGCCCAATGACGAAATCGCGAACAGATACAGGATGCCGACATTCAAATTGGACAGCACGACGCCCTTGCTGACCGGAATGACCGCCCAGGCGACGAGCGCCAGCGAGAAGGTCATCATCGGTGCGGCGACGAACAACATGCGGTTCGCACCGGCTGGGATGATGGTTTCCTTCATCAGCAGCTTCAGCCCGTCGGCCAGTGGCTGCAGCAACCCGAATGGCCCGACCACGTTGGGCCCCTTGCGCAGCTGCATGGCGGCCAGAACCTTGCGCTCGGCCAGCGTCAGATACGCGACGCAGACCAGCAATGGTACGACGATGGCCAGGATTTCCAGGATGGTGATGATGCCTGGAACGGCATAACCGTAAATGAGATCATCCATAGGTCGCTGCCAGCTCTTGATTATCAACCGGCTCCACGCCGTGGACATAAAGCTCCGAACAGCGTGCCATCGTGTCCGACGCGCGGCTGATCGGATCGGTCAGGTAGAAATCGGTGATCGGCGGCACAAAGGCAGCCGGATCGATCTTGCCCTTGCCGCCGAACTTGGCCCATGGGGCCGGCTTCACCTGATCGACCGACAGGAAGGCCGGCGCCGCAGTCTCAAGATGGGCGCGGAGCTGACCCAGATTGTCGTAATGCAGCGGAACACTGAGCGTCTGCGCGAGCGCCCGAATGATCTTCCAATCCTCGCGAGCCTCGCCCGGCGGGAAGGACGCAATCTTCGCCTGCTGCACACGGCCCTCGGTATTGACGTAGGTCGCATTCTTCTCGGTATAGGCCGCACCAGGCAGGATAACATCCGCGCGCGCCGCACCGGCGTCGCCGGTATGGCCCTGATAGATCACGAAGGCCTTGCCAAGCTTGGTCGTGTCGATCTCATCGGCGCCATCAGCGACGGTGCGGCGGACTTCCTCCAGCTTGGTGCGCAGTGGGTATTGACCGCTGGGGAAGCCGGTGGCCACGGCGGCAATTTTCACCGGAGAGCGGTCACCGAGAAACCGGCGGGCGGGTTTTACGAGATTGGGATAGACGCAGACGGCGGCGCAGGGTGGGACGGCGTATTTGGCCTCAATAGGCTGGAGGGCTTTGCGGCAG
>CAIZEE010000249.1 GCA_903931835.1 uncultured Elstera sp. | reverse complement strand
GTCCGCTCTCGCCCCGGCCGGCCGGAGGGCGGGGAGGCGCAGGCGGTCAGGGCCTTGTTCGAACTGGTGAAAGCAACCGCTCAGGCCTGATCGAGGCCCATCAAGCCGCGCGCGAAGGCTGAGGCCGAGAAGGGGCGAAGGTCGCCGGCACCTTCTCCCACGCCGACCGCATTGACCGGCAGGCCGAATTTCTCGACCAGGGCGACGAGCACGCCGCCCTTTGCGGAGCCGTCCAGCTTGGTCATGACAAGGCCGGTAACGTCGACGATGGAACGGAAAATCTCGACCTGGGCATGCGCGTTCTGCCCGGTCGTCGCGTCGAGCACCAGCAGGCATTCATGCGGGGCGGTCGGGTCGATCTTCTTCATCACGCGCACGATCTTGGCGAGTTCGGCCATCAGATCGGCCTTGTTCTGCAACCGTCCGGCGGTGTCGATCAGCAGCAGATCGGCACCCGCTTCCCGCGCCTCCACGATCGCGTCATATGCGAGTGCGGGGGCATCGGCACCGGTCTCCCGCGAGATGACGGGCACGCCGAGGCGCTGGCCCCAGATCTTGAGCTGTTCGACGGCGGCCGCCCGGAACGTGTCGCCTGCGGCCAGCATCACCTTCAGGCCACGGCCGTGGTAGTGATGGGCCAGCTTGCCGATCGTCGTCGTCTTGCCGCTGCCATTGACGCCGACCACTAGGACGATATGCGGCTTATGGGCCGGATCGATCGCCAGTTCCCGTGCAGCCTTGCCCAGGATTTGCGCGACGTCCTCGGCGAGGGCCGCACGAATTTCTTCATCGGTGATTTCGGTGTCGAAGCGGGTGCGGCGCAGGTTCTGGGTGAGCTTGGCGGATGTCGCGAGCCCGAGATCGGCCGCGATCAGCACCTCTTCCAGCGCCTCCAGCGTATCGTCGTCAAGTTTGCGCTTGGTCAGGATCGCGGCGATGCTGCCGGTCAGCTTGGCGGAGCTTCGCGTCAGGCCAGCGGTCAGCCGCTTCAGCCAGCCTTGCTTTTCCTCATTGTCCTCAGGCTCGGTCAAGCGGCGACATCCGTGAGTTCACCCGATGCAGGCGATCCCGCCACGATGCGGATAAGATCGCCCGGCAGACCACCGGCAAGCCGCACCGGCGCGTAATGTTCGGTGCGCCCGAAGCCCGGCTGTTCGATCAACACGGCTTCGCCGAGCCCGACCCGGCTTTCGAGGAAGCGTGCCAGGAGCCGATCGCCCAGCGCCCGCAGCCGTGCCGCCCGTGCCTTGATCACCGGGCCGGTCAATTGCGGCATGCGTGCTGCCGGCGTGCCGGGGCGGGTGGAATACGGGAAGACATGCAGGAAGGTCAGGTCGCAGCGTTCGGCCAGATCGAGCGTCTCGGCGAAATCCGCTTCCGTCTCGGTCGGGAAACCCGCAATCAGATCGGCGCCGAAGACGATATCCGGGCGGATGCGGCGGGCGCGCTCGACCGTCGCGATGACATCGGCGCGCAGATGCCGGCGCTTCATGCGTTTCAGGATTAAGTCGGAGCCAGCCTGGATGCTTAAGTGCAGATGCGGCATCAGCCGGGGTTCTTCTGCCAATGCCTGCCACAACTCCTCATCGATCTCGACCGGATCGAGCGAGGACAGGCGCAGGCGCTTCAGCTCCGGCACCAGTTTCAGCAGCCGGCGGACCATGCCGCCCAGGGTCGGCGTGCCCGGCAGATCGGCACCGTAAGCGGTGATATCGACGCCGGTCAGTACGATTTCCTTAAAACCCTTCTCGACCAGCAAGCGCACCTGCGACACGATCTCGCCCGGAGCGACCGACCGGCTGTTGCCGCGGCCGAACGGGATGATGCAGAAGGTGCAGCGGTGGTCGCAGCCCTGCTGCACCTGGACGAAGGCGCGCGCGCGTCCGTCAAATCCCTCGATCAGATGCCCGGCCGTCTCGGTCGCGGCCATGATGTCGTTGACGACGATCCGCTCGGTCGTCTCGGACCCGAAGCTTTTCGCCTGCAGCTTCGCCTCATTGCCCAGCACCAGATCAACCTCCGCCATATCGGCGAATTGTTTGGGATCGATCTGGGCGGCGCAGCCGGTCACGATGATGCGCGCATCGGGGCGTTCACGGCGGGCTCTGCGCACGGCCTGGCGCGCCTGACGCTCCGCCTCCGCTGTCACCGCACAGGAATTAATGATGATCGTGTTGGCCGCCCCCTCACCCGAAGCCAGCCCCCGCATCACTTCGGATTCATAGGCGTTGAGGCGACAACCGAAGGAGATGATCTCTGGGCCTGTCAATTCAGCAGGCCGTCGGGCAGGCGGCCGTGATAGCTGATCTCGGCGGGGCCGGTCATGCTGACATGGCCGGTATCTTCGTGCCAGGTGACGCTCAGATCGCCGCCATCGAGATGCAGGATGGCCGTCCGATCGGTCAAGTCGCGCCGCACCGCAGAGACGAGGGCCGCGCAGGCGCCGGTACCGCAGGCAAGCGTCAGCCCGGTGCCCCGTTCCCAGACGCGCAGGCGCAGCGTGCTGCGATCAATGATTTCAGCGACACCGATATTGGCGCGCTCGGGGAAGATCGGGTTGTGTTCCAGTTGCGGGCCGATCTCATGCATCGGCACGGCGTCGAGCGACGAGACAAAGAAGGTTGCGTGCGGATTGCCCATATTGGTGCAGGCCGGATCCTCCAGCCAATCGCCCATCGACAGCGGCACATGCAGCGTATCGACCGCGCGCGCCAGCGGTATCTCCTGCCATTGCAGCAGCGGCTCACCCATATCCACGGTGATCAATCCGCCGGGCGCCGAACTTGTGACCAGCAGCCCGGCCCCGGTCTCGATCGCCGCCGATTCCGCATGGCTTTCGCTCATGAGCACCTGGCCGATACAGCGCGTCGCGTTACCGCACGCCGCCACCTCGCCGCCATCGGCATTATAAATACGCATGAATGCATCGGCCTTGGATTTGGCGGGCGGCTTCTCGATCACGATGACCTGGTCGCAGCCGATGCCGATCCGGCGGTCGGCAATCCGCCTGATCTGATCAAATCCCAGCGCCAACGGCTTCGCCCGTGCGTCAAACACGACGAAATCATTGCCGAGCCCATGCATCTTGATGAATGCCTTGTCCATGCTGGATTACTTAAGGGATTGGGGGAGGGGGTGCAAGCGGGCGGCTAATTCGACGGCTCTTTGCACCTATGTGCCGCGTTCCATGCAGCCGAGACACCCGCCCCAGCGCTCCACACGCCGTAACAAATATAGTTACTGCGCAGCCGCCATCACTCCACAACTTCAGAGGGAGTATATAAATTTATGCGCAATCATGTTGAATTTTGGACGGGCGCCGCATACGTCCGTATCGACTCTTTTTGCACTGCAGCGATAAAAGTGATCTATATAGGCACTGCAACAGCTCCCCGATCCGGGGGAACGGCAGCGCCCGCTGCCGTGTGACACGTCGGAGCTTGCAGTAGATGACCGATATTCCGCATACCGACCTTGTCGAGGCGCATGGCGCGCACTCGAAACGTCATCCTTTGGGCGTAGCAGCAGCAGTGGGCGCCTTGGGCATTGTCTTCGGCGATATCGGCACCTCGCCGCTTTACGCCTTGCAGGCGGCCCTTCAGGCCACCGGGCATGCGCTGCCGCAGGGATTTGAAGTGACAGGCATCGTCAGCCTGATCTTCTGGGCGCTGACCTTCGTGGTATCGATCAAATATGTCGCGATCGTGTTGCGCGCCGATAATGACGGCGAGGGCGGGATTTTGGCGTTGGCCTCGCTGGTCATGGGCAAATGCCAGGGCAAGAAGCTGGTCGATGCCGATGACAGCACCTCGCCGCAGAAGCTGCGTCTGACCTTTTTTCTGGTGCTGGGCGTGCTGGGCGCGGCCCTGCTCTATGGCGACGGTGCGATCACGCCGGCGATTTCGGTGCTGTCGGCGATGGAAGGCTTGAAGGTCCAAGCGCCGTCGCTGGAGACCTGGGTTATCCCGGGCACGCTGGCAATCCTGATCGCGCTGTTCGCGGTACAACGGCGCGGGACCGGGCATCTCGGCAAGATGTTCGGCCCGATCATGTCGCTGTGGTTTGCCGTCATCGCCCTGCTCGGACTATACGGTATCGCACAAGCGCCGCAGATCCTGATGGCGCTCAATCCGCTCTCGGCGATCCGCTTCCTGTTGGCCGAGCCCGAAGTCGCCTTTGTCGTGTTCGGCGCGATCTTTCTGGCGCTGACCGGGGCTGAGGCGCTCTATGCCGATCTTGGGCATTTCGGGGCAAAGCCGATCCGGCTTGCGTGGTTTGCCGTCGCCTATCCGGCGCTGATCCTGAATTATATGGGCCAGGGCGCCCTGTTATTGAACCACCCGGACGCGGCCGATAACCCGTTCTTCAAGCTGGCGCCGGAACTTGCCGTACTGCCGCTCGTCGTGCTCGCCACGCTGGCGACCGTGATCGCCAGCCAGGCGCTGATCTCCGGCGTCTTCTCGCTGACCCGCCAGGCGATCACCATGCGCCTGCTGCCGCGCATGACCATCATTTCGACCTCGGGTGAGGCTTACGGCCAGATCTATGTCGGCTTGGTCAATTGGCTGCTGATGCTGGCGACCCTCTTGATCGTGCTCGGCTTCCACAGTTCGGCCAATCTCGCGAGCGCCTATGGCATCGCCGTGTCGGGCACGATGCTGGTGACCACGCTGCTGCTCTACCGCGTCATGGCGGTGTTCTGGAATTGGCCGGGTTGGGTGGCGCTGGGCTTGACCGCCGCCTTCGGTCTGATCGATTTCGGGTTCTTAAGCGCCAACGCGATGAAGCTGTTCGATGGCGGTTGGCTGCCGCTTGCGATCGGCGGGTTCGTCGCCTTCCTGATGATCGCCTTCCGCGAAGGCACACTTGCCGTGCAGCAGCGGCTTGCCGAGCACTCGATACCGTTCAACAAATTCCTGTCCTCGATCAATGACTTGACCTTGCTACGCCTGCCGGGCACCGGGGTTTTCGTGACGCGGCTGGAAAAGGCCGTCTCGCCCATGCTGGCGCACCAGATCGAGCATAACCGGGTACTCCATGAGCACATCATCCTGCTGACGCTGGAGCCAACCAAGCGGCCGCGGGTGCGGGCGTCCGAACGCTTGACCATCCGCGATCTCGGCAATGGCATCTGGAGCGTGAAGGTCAAACTGGGCTTTATGCAGCGCCCGGATATTCCGACCGCTTTGCGCGGCTGTTCAAAGCTTGGGCTCAAATTCCTGCATGACGATCTGCATTACTATATCGCGCATGAAAGCCTGGTGCGCCGGTCGCAGGGCGAGAGACTGCCGGGAATTTTCTGGTTCGCCTTCCATTTCATGCATCGCATGGGGCTGCGCGCCGCCGATTACTTCAACCTGCCGCCCCGCAAGGTCATCGAGGTCGGGTTCCGCGTCGAGATTTGAGGCGGCGTCCCCAAGAGAGGTTGATTTGCTGGTGCGATTGACCTAACGCTGGGGCGCTGATCGACCCGATCGGCGCAACGAGTTTCGTCATGTCAGCTCTTACCGATCTCGAAATCCTGCCGGAGCCGACCAGCCTCGCCGCCTTTGCGCGCCGCCTATTGAGCGGGGCCAATTTCTCGGCCGAGATCGAGGCTTCGCTGAAGGCAGCGATCGACGACCCGCAGCATACCGCTGCCCATCTGATGGATGCAGCCCTGATGTTGCAGCTCTCGGGGCGCAAGGCCGATGGCGTGCGCGCACAGGCTTTGGCGCTGCAATCTTCACCGCTGTTCTGGCAGCGGCCGGCGCGTCCAGGCGGCGTCAGGCTGCTGGTCTTCGCCGCCGAGGGCGATGTCTCGACCAATGCGCCGCTCGAGTTCATGCTTGAGGATTCCGATGTCACGCTGATCAAGTTTTATGTCGGATCACATCTGGAATTGCCGAAAGTCTTCCCCGAACACGATGTCGCCATGACCACGATCGGCGAGGGCGATGCGACGCTCGATGCGATCACCTGCGTCGCCGATCTGTGGCCGCATTGGCCCCGGCCGACACTGAACGATCCCTCGCGTATCGTGATGCTGTCGCGCGACCGGCTATTCCATCTATTGGCTCACACTCCCGGTATCACCATGCCCGCGACCCAGCGAGTTGACAGGCAAGCGCTTGCCGAGATCGCGGTCGGGACTCAGGCGATGCCGGGCGATCTCGCCTTTCCGCTGATCATTCGGCCGATCGACAGCCATGCCGGGCGCAATCTCGCCAAGCTCGACGATCTGGTATCCCTGGCCGACTACCTGAATAGCGTTGCTGACCCTGTCTTCTATCTGTCGCGCTTCATCGATTACCGGCGCGCCGACGGGCTCTACGCCAAGATGCGCATCGCCTTTATCGATGGCGAGCCGTTCCTTGCGCATAAGGCGATCTCCGAGAACTGGATGATCCACTACCTGAACGCCGGCATGGATAGCGATCCCGCCAAACGCGCGGATGAAGCGCAGTCGATGGATACGTTCGATTCGGAATTTCGTCCCCGCCATGCGGCGGCGCTGGCGGCACTCGCCTCGCAAATCGGCCTTGAGTATTTCTCCGTCGATTGCGCGGAGGCGAAGGACGGCTCGCTGCTGATCTTCGAGGCCGATGTCTCGGGCGTGGTCCACGCGCTCGATTCGGTCGAGGTATACCCGTATAAGCGGCCGCACATGTTGCGTCTGTTCGACGCGTTCCGGGCGTTGTTGGAGCGGACGGCCCGCAGCGGCTGAAGAAAGAGTTGAGCGATGGAAGATCTGATGTCGCCCGAAGAGTTGGCCTACCATGCGGCCTCAACCGACCGCGCTTTAGAGCGGCAACGGGCCAGCGGGACGCCGGTCGCCAGCGTGATCGATGTCGGCGCGTCCGATGGGCGCTGGTCCGATGTCGCCATGCGCTTCTATCCTGAACCGCACTATCTGTTGATCGAAGCGCAGGAGCTTCATCGCAAGCAACTTAACGCTTTCTGTCTTGCCCATCCCAACGCCAATTTCGTGCTCGCAGCGGCCGGCGATCGGCGAGGCGAGATCTATTTCGACGATAGCGATCCGTTTGGCGGGCTCGCCAGCCATGAGCCGACCGAGAAGGCGAAGAAACTCGTTCCGGTAACAACGATCGACGATGAG
>CAIZEE010000248.1 GCA_903931835.1 uncultured Elstera sp. | reverse complement strand
TGGACGCGCGAGCATTCGGGCGCAGGAAGCGTTGGATCAAACGATTGCCAGCTAGGACGCACGGTAGGCGGCCAAGCCGCTGGACGCTCATCTTGCCGATATCGGCGGACTGGAGAGCACCTTCACGCTGTCTTCAAGCTGCTGCTAGACCATCGGCAGGCCATGGCCAAGGCGGACCTTGGATTTGCATGTCGCTGACCTGAAGAACCGTCTAAATGGACGAGACAGTGCCGATACTCGACCGGCTCAGTTCAGCGTACCGGCGTTGCGCCATGGTGTCGTTCAGCCGTTGACGAAGGCCAGGAAGCGATCGGTCAATATGTCGATTATCAGCGGGTCGGTAGCAACCCCTGACCCCAGCGCGGCATGATTGCTCTGGTCCTTCAGCTCGTAGATCAGCAGCCACGCCTCGATCCAGCGACGCCGGTCCATCGGACTATCCGGGTCCAATGCAAAAGCCGGAATGCGCTCGCCCAGCGCCCGGATGCTGTCGGCCAGATATTGATGGCCCCGCGTCACGAATTCTCCCCCTGCAACGCTTGCCTGCGTAAATATCGTCAGCAGGGCACGGTTGTCCCGGTCTGATGCGAACATCCCGCCAATCCAGTCGTGGACGGTCCGCCGATCGTGAAAATCGAGGTCACCGATCCGCAGGAAGCGGGGCATGGCCACTTTAGCCACGTTCAGGAACAGCTCGACCGCCAACGCCTCCTTGCCATTGAAATGCCGGTAGAAGGTGACGCGGCTGACCCCGGCGGCGGTAGCGATGTCCTCGACCGACACGGCCAGATAACCCCGCGCGCCGAACTGCGCCATCGCCGCAGCTAGCAACCGGTCGCGGCTGTCCTGTTTGCGCTTGCGATGAAAAGCAAACAGCTTGGTCACCGCCGGATCGGACGCATCAGCCAGTGCCGACGCGTCCATCCGTTCCACGGGTGCAGCGATCCCCTGTGGCCTACTCGGCGGCAATGGCCAACGCCATGCTGTCCACCGGGCCGACGAACGTGCCAGGATAACGCCCGGTAAATTCGCCGCGATCGAATGTCGGCACGCCATTGACCAGCGTCAGGCGCATCGGGGCTGGTTCGCGGGTGTAGCGATAGGTGCGCCCGCCGGTGCCATCCCACACTTCGAAGCTTTTCCGTTCCGGGCGCATTTCGATCTCGTCGAGGTTGAAGACGGTGATGTCGGCGGCCATGCCGACTTCGATCAACCCGCGATCGTGCAAGCCGAAGAAGCCCGCCAGGCGCCCGGTCAGCATATGCACGCCCTGCTCGATCGGAATGATCTTGCGATCTCGCACATATTCGGTCAGCAGCCATGCCGTATAGCCGGCCCCGCAGAACATCTTGCCGTGCGCGCCCGCGTCGGTGACATTGGCCAGCGATTGGGTGTCGTTGAGCAGATATTCGACGACCGGCTCCAACTTGGCCATCTGCCGCTTGAGGATGACCGATTCGGCGCCATTGTTCAAAACCCACTCGGCCAGCGCGTCCGACGGATGCGCAAAGCCTCCTTCCTCGATATAATCGGCCAGCGTCACGCCAACCGGGCCAAAGCCGGTCTCGCTCTCGCGCAGCGTCAGCGCGCTAGCATCGTGGAAATAGCTGTGGGCATAGGTGTTGTCCCAGCCGACGCGGGCCCGGGCAAGCCATTCCGGGTCGTTCAACAACGCCTTCTTGGCGTCCCAGCCATCGGCATTGATCACTTCCTGCCAGACCGGATTGCCGTTCTGCGCGAACACCAGGCTGCGCCCGAAATTGATCACCGAGGTCGGCGAGACAACATTGAACGCGGTGTAGAACGGCAGCCCTTCGGCCTTGAACGCCTCGTGCAGCCGCTTGGCCTCTTCGACCATCCCCTCCTGATAGATCAGCGTGGGCAGGCCCGCCCACTGCATCCGCACCCCGGTTTTCTTCGCGATCCGGCCCATGCGTACCACGGTGTCGTTACCCGACATGCGCATGAAATAATCGACGATCACCTGGAAGGTCGCGCCGGGATAGCGGGCGATGACGGTCAGCAACGCCTCGAACTCGGCATCATCGGCCAGTTGCGACGGCAACGGGCGGTCATACTTGTCCCAGTCGAGCCAGTTGGAGGACAGGCCCATCGCGCCCGCCGCCAGCGCGTCTTCGAGCAAAGCGCACATCTCCTGGATTTCGGCAGCGGTGGCGGCGCGTGTCCAGGCATCCTGGCCCATGACGCACAGGCGCATCGGAATGTGCCCACAGAACGCGGCGAAATTCAGCGGAAGGCGCACATTGCGCTGCATCGACGCCTTGTATTCGCTCCACTTCTTCCAGTCCCACGGCACGATCTTGCGCATCGGTTCCTCGGGGATGTCCTCGAAGAAGTTGAAGATATCGATGACGTTCTGCCGGTCTTCCTCGTTCTGCGGCGCGGGTGCGAGCGAAAACCCGCAATTGCCGTTGATTGAGGTCGTGCCGCCATAGCCGGGCAGCGGATCGAGATTGGGCGACCACCACACACCGCCATCCCAGTGATTGTGCGTCTCGATGAACCCCGGCGTGACATAGCAGCCGTCGGCGTCGATCACGCGTTCGCCACGCGCGGCAACCAGATCGCTGCCCACTTCGGTGATGATGCCGCCAGCCACGCGC
>CAIZEE010000247.1 GCA_903931835.1 uncultured Elstera sp. | reverse complement strand
CCGGGTTGCCGCGATCGAAGCACTGACGCCGT
Organism: uncultured Elstera sp.; assembly: GCA_903931835.1. Taxonomy (GTDB): domain Bacteria; phylum Pseudomonadota; class Alphaproteobacteria; order Elsterales; family Elsteraceae; genus CAIZEE01. The sequence goes on along the minus strand of CAIZEE010000247.1, from coordinate 3,317 downwards.
CAATTCGGCAGATCACGCTGGTTGATGTCTCAGGGGCGATGCTGCCGTCCTTCGCGGCCGGCGGGCATATCCAATTGACTCTCGAGACGCCTAAGGGACGCCTGCGCAACGCCTATTCGCTGACCAGCAATCCGAGCGACCGCAGCTGCTATCGCATTGCCGTGCTGCGCCTGGCCGATGGGCGGGGCGGGTCGATCTTCGTCCATGACAAGCTGGAGGTCGGCAGCGAGCTGTCGATCACGCCGCCGACGACGCTGTTTCCGATCGCAAAGCTCGCCCGGCGCCATATCCTGATTGCGGGCGGTGTCGGCATTACGCCGTTCCTGTCGCATCTGTGGGAGCTGGAGCAGCAATCAGCGCCGTTCGAGCTGCATTACGCGGCGCGCAATCGTTCTTCGGCGGCGTTTCTGCCTCAGTTGGAGGACAGACTTGGCGACCGGCTGACATTCTACGCCGATGATGACGGGCGGCGGCCAAAGCTCGACGCGCTATTGGGCGATCAACCACTCGGCACGCATGTCTATACATGCGGACCGGCGGGACTGATCGATCTGGTGGCCGAGACGGCATCAAGGCTCGGCTGGCCATCGCGCTATGTGCATTCGGAGCGGTTCGGCGGTTCGGCACCCGGCTTGCCCTTCACTGTGGTGCTTGGCCGTTCAGGCCGCGAGATCGCGGTCGATAGTGATACCAGCCTGCTCGACGCGCTCGAGGCGGCCGAGTGCGATATCCCAAATTCCTGTCGCGGCGGCGTTTGCGGCCTTTGCGAGACAGTAATCGTCGAGGGGCAGGCGGAGCATCGCGATCACTATCTGACCGAAGAGGTGAAGGCGACGCATGAGCGCCTGATGGTCTGTGTCAGCCGCGCCCGCGGCGACCGTATCACACTCGATCTGTAGGGGAGGTTCGGATGGTCACCCAGTTGAAGCCGATCGAAACCTATCGCGACGATTTCACCTTTAGGAATTCGCCCGAGGCGATCGCGCGGTTTCCGTTTCCCTTTGCTGAGGACCAGTACCGCTATTCGGTCAATCTGGAACCGCATACCAAGGGGGCGCCCGGCAGCGCGTTCGAATTCCCGATCGATATCGACGAGCATTACGTGTCGGAATGTGCCGAACGCGCGATCGTGCTCGACCGCGACCCCAAACGCTATGTCGCCCTGCCGCATATGGCATTGGCGCAGTGGGATACGCTCGAACTGCTTATGGAGTCGATGGCGCGCGACTATCCGCACTGGTTTCAGCTCACCCGCGACGGTGATCACTGGCATTGGGTCAACCAGCCGCTCGGCATCGAACAGCGCTTTACGTTTGGCGATAGGACGACCCTGCCGCGCGAGCCGCTCGATTACATTCTGCGCCAGGTCCAGGGCGATTTCGTCGCGATGGATCAGCGCGATGACGATCTATGGGCTGATGCCGGCATGATCACCGGCCCGGCCGACTGGTCGATGACCTTCGATGCCGGCATGTCTTTTAAGGAGTGGCATGGACCGGTGCCGATCGCGCATGAGATCGGCGTGTTCGACCGCGCGTTGAAATATCTGTTGGCTTTGCGGCAGGGGGCACCCGTGCGCCGCCTCAACTGGACGCTGACCATCCATCCCAGGCTCGATGCCTCGCCTGAGATGTATCCAAGCTGGGGTGTCGATCGCAGCAAGATCACGCCCCAGACGCTGGGTGAGACGCTCAATCTGCGGGTCGAGTTGCAAGCTCTATTCCGCCTGCCGCGCAGCAACGGCATGCTGTTCAGCATCCGCACATATCTTGCCTCATTCGACGAATTGGCGACAAATCCGGCCTGGGTGAAGCGCCTGCACCGCGTGCTGGCGACGCTGCCGCCGCCGGTCGTCGAGTACAAGGGGTTTTCGCGGTTTTACGACATGGCGCTGGAATGGTTGCGCCAATACGACCCTGAAACGTGAACATAGAACAATAAAGTTTCATGGCAGTGTTGACGGACTCGGTCGATCCGTCCTAACGTCATGACCAACAGAAGGGGCTGGAGCCGCCATGACACTCGAAGAGGCCAAGGCCTTTTTCGCCGAACACGAGATCAAGTTCATCCTGGCGCAGTTCGTCGATATTCACGGCGTTGCGAAGACCAAGGTGCTGCCGATCGCCCAGCTTGAGACGGTGCTGAGCGACGGCGCCGGTTTTGCCGCCTTCGCTATCTGGGGCATGGGTATTGGTCCGCACGGCTCGGATTATATGGCGGTCGGCGATCTCTCGACCTTGTCGTTGGTACCCTGGCAGCCTGGTTTCGCGCGGTTGGTGTGCGACGGCTATGTGGATCGCAAGCCGCATCCGCTCGACTCGCGCGTCACACTGAAGCGGCAGGCAGCGCGGCTGGCGGAGCGGGGCTGGACATTCTTCACCGGGCTGGAACCGGAATTCTCGCTGCTGCGGCGGAATGAAAGCGGCAAGCTGGTGCCGGCCGATGACAGCGATACGCAGGACAAGCCCTGTTACGACTACAAGGGCATGGCGCGCATGGCGCCGTTCCTGGAAACGCTGGTTGATTCGCTGATGGCGGTCGGTATCGACGTCTATCAGATCGATCACGAGGACGCGAACGGCCAGTTCGAGGTCAACTACACCTACACCGATGCGCTGACCAGCGCCGACCATTTCATCTTCTTCAAGATGGCGGCGAAGGAGATTGCCAATGAATACGGCATGATCTGCTCCTTCATGCCCAAACCGTTCGGCAATCTGCCGGGCAACGGCATGCATATCCACATGTCGATCGGTGACGGCAAAAAGAACCTGTTTCACGACGATACCGATCCGACCGGCATGGGCTTGTCGAAGCTCGGCTACCAGTTCATGGCGGGTGTGCTGGATCATGCGCCTGCTTTGGCAGCGCTGGCAGCGCCCTCGGTCAATTCTTACAAGCGCCTGGTAGTCGGGCGCTCGCTGACTGGCGCCACCTGGGCGCCGGCCTATATCGCCTATGGTTTGAATAATCGGACGGCGATGGTGCGCGTACCTTATGGACGGTTGGAGCTACGTTTGCCGGATGGCAGCTGCAATCCGTATCTGGCGACCGCAGCGTTGATCGCCGCCGGTCTCGATGGCGTCGATCGCAAGCTCGATCCGGGTCCGGCCTACAACATCAACCTCTACGAACTCTCAGCAGCCGAGCTGGCTGAGAAGGGCATTGGCGTGTTGCCGCAGAATCTGGGGCAGGCGCTGGACGCGCTCGAGCGCGATACCGCCCTGACCGAGGCGATCGGTTCCGCTCTCATGGCCGAGTTCATCGATTTGAAGCGGCGCGAATGGGTCGAGTATCAGCGGCATGTTTCCGAATGG
>CAIZEE010000246.1 GCA_903931835.1 uncultured Elstera sp. | reverse complement strand
TAAGTCCAAAACCGACCTAGACGTGCCTGCCCGAGCCTCGATTCCGCAAGTAGTACAGTCCCAGACCAAGCGCTGCGGGACAGCAGGCCCCACCTAGAACTGCCCCCGGATCGACGGCTTGCCGAAGACCGCAAGTTCGGCATTCGATTTGCTGAAATAGTCGCGCCAGAAGGCTTCGAGCGCCTCCGTCGGCTTGGGATCTTTATCCGCGTCGGCGGCCTTCTTGCCGTTCGCCACGGCCCCCACTCCGGCGACATAGATTTTGGCGCCGCCGAAATCGCCGAGGCTGCCTGCCGCCTTTTGCATCTCCGCCACGGGGTCTATCAGGCGCAGATTACCCTTGTCGTAGAACGAGGAAATCTGACTGTTTTCCAGCATGTCCGAGATCAGCAGCACGTCTTTTTGTTTCGCTGGCGACCGCGCGACGAGGGAGCCCGATATATCCTTGAGCGTCGCTATAATGTCGGATCGGGCGATCGTCTCGCTGGGCTTGCCATAGCCGTTCCGCATGGCCTCGTCGATCTTGTCATGCATCAGCGCGACCTGCTGGTTGATACACGCGTCATAGTCCCTCAGCGCGTTGCCGGGCGTGTTATCGCGCTCGCTGTCCTTCAACCGTCGGTCGAGCATGCCGGAAAAAATCTCGTTCGCGTAATGATCGCCGGTGAAGGACGAGAAGGTCAGGATCGTGACCGCCGTCTCCGGCGCCAGATTCATCATGACGCTGGTGATCAGGGATTTCTGCTGCGCCTCATCGATCGGAGTGGTCTGGTCGATCACCACGAATAACTCGTGCTTCACCACTGTTTTCGGCGCCGAAAGCTTCAGCGTTTCAAAACAGCTGGAGACCATATCCCGCTGCGCGGCCGAAGCTGCCGCCGGAACAAAGAACAGTGCCGTCAGCACCATGATCAGTCGGGATGTCACTTGGCGGGCTATCACTTGGTCTGACACCTTCTAGGCTACCGATCGAGACTTCGAGGTCGGGCAGGTCTTCGTCTATGGGCAAGGTTCTGCTTGGCGCACTGGCCGGTAAACAGATTGAAAACCGCAACCTGGCCTAAACTACCTAAAACAGCGTATATATGCAATAGGATATATGCTTTTTTACCAGATCAACTAAGCTGGTCGGCCAAGCGCTCGTCAAAACAGCGGGCACAGAGGCATCTTTCGGCGTTTTGCGGCATCGCCAGGATAGGGCGCTCCATGCACCAGCAGCCGCCCTCTGGCTGGCATTGGAACGGCGTGCCGCATTTCAGGCATTGCACAGTATTTTCAGGCGCTTGTTTCACGAATGATCCTGCAGCCGGTCCCGGGCGTTTTCGGGCGTGAAGGGATCGCCGCCGCGACCGCGTAGATAATAGCATGGGCGGGGATGAAATCGCCGCGTCTGCGTAAAACACGTCGATGTCATGTGACCGCACCCCAATACCGCCAGGATACCCGATGGTCTTAATCCGCCGCGTTGCGGCCACCCTGGCCCTGTTTACCCTATGCGCCAACGCCCCGGCTAGCTTGGTCCGGGCGAACCCGGCCGATGAGGGCCGCATGCGCTTCACCGTACTTCAGCAGAGGCCGGGCGACGGCGATCTGCGTCAGATTTTTGCCGAAGGCACGATCGACGCCGATGCGTCGGCCCGGTTTCGTCAGTTCCTCACGGCCAACAACATTCCCAGGCGGTCGACGGTTTACCTCGATTCGCCCGGCGGGATCGTGCAGGAGGGCATGAAGCTCGGCCATTTCATCCGCGATGCTG
>CAIZEE010000245.1 GCA_903931835.1 uncultured Elstera sp. | reverse complement strand
GGTCGAGCAGCAGCACGGAAACTTCAGGTTTGCGCGCTTCGGAAACTATCATTTTATTGCGCAGGCTGAAGTCTATCATGGGATGAGGCCTGCCCACCGTGAACTCGTCCTCGCCCGACCATCTGGGGGTGACGACAAGAACTGTGCGTAGCTGTACGACATAGTAGAACGTAGCGGGAACATGCGAGTTTGCGGTTCAGTTGCCCTGTCGCTTAGAGCGGCAAATAGCTCTGGCCGGTCGGTTTGCGGGGCATGACCGATACGGACACGCGCACGTCGCGATTGAGCTTGTCCAGGATGGTCATCAGACGATCAATGGTGAAACCCTTGAGCTTTGCTCGCCGTATACGAGAAAAGTCGGCGGCGGCGAAGCCGGTCATCCGCTCGGCATCGCGCACCGACAGGCTGTCATCTGCCAGGCTTTTGCCAATCTCGGCAGCAAGGACAGCACGTAGCTGTTCGCGCTCAGCGTCAGGCAGCCCGGTGTCGGCGAACACGTTACCCGTGCCCCGTTCCAGCTCGAAATCATCCAGTTCTTCGGTCATGCCAGCGCCTCCTTCAGGCGTTTTATGCGTTCGCGCACAACGTCGATCTCGTGCTGCGGGGTCGCGATTCCGCTTTTCGACTTTTTCTGGAACGCATGTATGACCCAGATGTCATCGCCAAATTGCAGCCCGTAGACGACCCGGTAGGCATCGCCGCGTTCCTTTAGAACCAATTCCCAGACGCCGGATCCGAGGCCCTGCAGGGGCTTGGAGATGTCCGGCGTGAACCCATCGGCAATTTGCGTCAGGGCGCGGGCGGCCGTCTGTCGTGCTTCGAGTGGGAAATCATCAAAATCCTTCCGCGCCCGTTTGATCCACGAAATGTTGCGCTCAGTTTTGCGAACGTGAGGTCTATGTAGTGATATCTGACAACAGCGTCAATCCACCGTAAACGGGAATCTGTCACCACGCGCCGCTCGATAGCTTGCCGGTCGACCGACCATAGCCAAAATAGATGGCCAATTCAGGCATAGCCAGGATCGTGCTGGAATCGGTGCAGGAACTATTGCTCAAGCTGGCTTTGCAAATGGCACGTGATGACTACGAGACACGCCGCGAACGCCAACGCCAGGGCGTGCAACTTGCCAAAGTGGCCGGCAAATATGCGGGACGCGTCCCCGATGCCGGCACCCATCAACGCATCGTCGCATTGCGCGGCGCGGGTCAATCTATCAAGCGCACCGCCGAACTGGCGGGATGCAGCGAAAGCCAGGTCAAACGAATTTGGGCAATCCATCGCAATCAAGTACCCGGAGATTGAGTGGTTCGCGCCGCCCGTTTCTCAAAGCAGATCAATGGTCCGCTCTTGTTGACATGGCGGCCGACGAGGAGGGCCTGATCCAGCACTGCTCGCTCGACCGTTCCGAGTTGGATCTAATCCAGGCCAAGCGGACCGCGCACAACCGCCTCGGCCTTGCCATCCAGCTCTGTTTTTTGCGCCATCTTGGCCGGACGCTCCTTCCTGGTGAGGTGCCCCCGGCATCCATGGTTGTTTTCGTTGCCCAGCAAATTGGCGTCAATCCCGGCGCATTAGCCACGTATGGCCGGCGCGACACAAACCGGCGCGAGCACGCGGTGGAGGCTCAGCGGCACCTCGGACTGCACTCTCCTGCTCGTGAAGATAGGCGAGCGGCCTTGGCGGTGGCGCTCGCAGCCGCCTCTGCCACCGACAACGGCATGCCGATCGCCGAGGCGACTGTCGCCGCATTCAGGGAGCGAAGGTCGGTGCTCCCGGCAACCGACACGCTCGACCGGATTGGTCGCGCCGCACGGGTTGTCGCTCGGCGGCGGATGGAAGCGGCCCTGCTCGGCGGGCTCACACCCGAAGGGCTGGCCACGCTCGACGGGTTGCTCACGGTCGATCCCGCCATTCGACAAACCCGCTTTGCCTGGTTGCGGGCATTGCCGGAGGCGCCGAGCGAGAAGAATCTGCTCGCTTTACGCGAACGGTTGAACTTCGTTCGGACGTTCGACCTGGACCCGCAACGCCGCGCACGTATCCATCCGGATCGCTGGGCACAGTTGGTGCGCGAGGGCGCGGTGACGCCCAGCTGGTTGGCTGACGACTTCAATTCCGCACGCCGGCGCGCAATGGTCGCAGCACAACTGATCGAGCTCAGCAGCAAGCTGACAGATGCCATGCTCACCATGTTTTGTCGGCTAATCGCCCGCCTGTCTCGATCGTGGATCGGCTCGTTGCACCTTCAACGCTGCTCAAAAAACTCGCCGCACTGCCGAAAACCCATACGCTGTCGCGTGCACTGCGTGAAACCGGCCGGATCGAGCGCACCCTGTTCATGATCGAATGGTATTCCGACCCACAACTGCGCGACCGCTGCCGGGTCGGGTTGAACAAAGGCGAGGCCGGCAACAAGTTGACCTGGGCGGTCTTCTTCCACGAGCGCGGCGAAATCCGCGATGGTTCCTTCGAGAGTCAGGCTTTCCGCGCATCCGGCCTCAATCTGGTGATCAGCGCCATCATCCTGTGGAACACAGCCTACCTTTCACGCGTCGTAGAGAGTCTGCGGGAAGAAGGGCACGACTTGCCGGATGATATAATCCGGCATATCTCCCCCCAGATCTGGGAGCACATCAACCTCACCGGTATTTACGACTGGAATGGGGCGTCCCGGCCAGAAGGCACGTTCCGGCCGCTCCGCGTCGCCAAAGAGAAGTTCGCTGCCGCCGCCTGAGCCTTAAAACGCATATTCCCATTACGTTCTACGATGTCGTACAGCTACGCACAGTTCTTGTCGTCACCCCTCGACCGCTGCG
>CAIZEE010000244.1 GCA_903931835.1 uncultured Elstera sp. | reverse complement strand
GTTCCAACCGGACTTCACATGTCATCCGCCGTTCTTGCCGGTAGACGAAGGCGCCGACGCCAACAATGGCCAGCAGCAATGCAGTTTCGACGAGATAAAAGCCAATCGTAACAGTGATTCCAAGTTGCATCGCGCGACCAACCTTCGGAACAGCCGTAAACCTTGACTCAAAAACGCTAGCTGATCTGGAAAAAATCGAAAAGTGGAATTCTACAACTTTTGGTTTTAACCAACTGTTCGATAGCATACCACCGTCAGACGACGGAGCCGACCAATCGGCCGATCACGGCCGTCGTAATCATCGCAACAACACCCCAAAACGCGACCCGCAAAGCACCGCGAACCAGTGGCGCGCCGCCAGCCTGTGCTGCCACCGCACCAAGAATTGCCAGAGACACGACTGAGACAACCGCGACGGCAACAATCAAGGCCGAACTCGGCGCCAGTACGGTAACCAGCAACGGCACGCCTGCACCGCAGGCGAAGCTGGCGGCAGATGCTATTGCCGCTTGAATCGGCCGCGCCTTCAGCTCATCGGAAATGCCGAGCTCGTCGCGCGCATGGGCAGCCAGCGCGTCGTGGGCCATCAATTGCTCGGCGACCTTGCGCGCCAGCGTGGGGTCGAGACCACGCTGCTGATAAATCCCCGCCAATTCCGTCAGCTCGCCGGCGGTGTCCTCTTTGAGCTCCCGTCGCTCAACGGCAAGGGCGGCACTCTCTGTATCGGCCTGCGACGAGACCGAGACATACTCACCCGCCGCCATCGATAGGGTGCCCGCCGCCAAACCGGCGATCCCCGCCACAAGGATGCTCCCCGACGTGCCGTTCGCTGCGGCCACACCTAGGATGAGGCTTGACGTCGACAACAAGCCGTCATTGGCGCCCAGCACCGCAGCGCGCAGCCAGCCGACACGTTCGGTATAGTTTTTTTCGGGGATCGGCTTTGCCATGACGCCGAGCGTATCACGCGGCGAGTGATTTATGCCAAAGGCCTTCTTCGATTTCGGTAAAGCCCTGATCACGGTAGAGGTTGCGGGCCGGTACATTGCGCGCCGTCTTTATGATCCGGGCGGTTATCGTCACCTGGGTGTCGGCCAGCCGTTTCAGAATGTCGCCCAGGAAAACCTGATCGACGCCGAGGCCGATGACGCGGCAGCTCAGCGCGTAGCACAGGATTTCGTTTGCCAGCACGACGGCGGCACCCACCAGCCCGTGATCGCCGAATTTATCGCTGACTTTTAGCGTGAAGATGCGCGCGTCCGGCTGCCCGAGTAGAGCCTGCAACTCGGCGATCTGGAATTTGCGATTGGTCGTGTTGAACTGCGTCGTGCGTTCGAATAATTCCTGCACGCGGTCGACCGAGCTGCCGGGTTCAAGCTGCTCGACCACGCTGTTGATTTCGAGCGAGGCGATGAAGTCGCCTTCATCGACCATCTGCGCCCGCAATTGCGTGCGGTTGAGCTGCGCCTTGACCAGCTCCGTCCGGACACCCGCTTCATCCGTCATGCGCGGCAGGCTGAGACGCGGATCGGTCAGCAGCTTGCGACGAACCGCGAATAAATCCTCACCCCAAACCTCGATCGACGGAATGGCCTGACGGACGCGCTCGCGCTCGACCGGATTGTCGTCGATGAACAGGAAGGTATCGAGCGCAAAGCCGAGCTCGTCCGCAATCGACTGAATATTCGTCGGCTTATCCTGCCAGTTGACCCGCCAGGTGACGAAATCATCGGGGGTCAGCAGGCGCTCATGCGGATAGTGCTCTGGATATTTCCAAAGCTCGCGCACCGTCGCCTCATCGTTCTTGCTGGCGGCTGCCAATACGATTCCACGGCTTTTCAGGGTCTTCAGCGCCTCGTGAATGCCAAAGAACAAGCCGACATAGGAAAACGGGCCGCTGATATCGGGGTGCCAGGCAAAAGGCTGCCCTGTTTCAGCCAGCACGCCCGGCCATAGCGTGCCGTCCAGATCGACGATCACGCATTTCTTGCGGTCGATGCCCAGGACAACGCTCAGCATATCCATATGCGCCGCGCCGACCACGCCCTCACGGCCATACGGATCGCCGCCGAGCGTTTGGGCGAGCGGCGCCAGATCGGGAAAAATGCCGTGCACGGCGGCCTTCTCGCTCTCGGGCCGCTGCAGCATCCAGCCGGGCGAACCGAAATGCGTGAAAGAGACCAGACCGTCATCGAGCAGGCGCTCGGCACCCGCCCCTGCCAGAGCCGCCGCCACGTCGACAATGTAGACATCGGTGAAGCTTTGCGCGAGCTGCTCCAGCGCCAGATTGGTCGCGCGGTACCGGTTGCGATGGCTGAGCGCACCCCGATCGGCAAATCCCAATGGCTGAACTGTCGGCTCAGGGAGATTATCCAACAGGATCGGCGCATTGGTACGGGCGCGCAGCTCGGTCAGGATCTGATAGGCCTGGGCGATATAGAAACGCGACGGCAGATCGCCGGTCTTGTCGGGCATGGCCGTTGCGATGCTGGCGCGGGCGCGCAGCGCGCCGATGACGATGGCGTCATGAGCCTGTTCGCTGGCAAGCCCAAGATCATCGGGGAAGGTCGCCGCCACGCGAACATCGACACCCCTCGCCGCTCCGGCACGGCGCAGGAAATCCGATTCGATCTGCACGTCGCAATCGCCGAACAGCAACACGTCGAGTTTGCGCTTAAAGCCGCCCTCATCGCCGATACCGCGCGCGGTCGACACCGCCCAATACGGCTCCGGCCCCTGTTTCAGCGTGCGTCGATAATGATCGAGTAACTCGCCCGGATCGCGGCCATGAAGCTCGCCCAGCCCGGCAGCAATTTCGGCGGTCTGCTGGTCAGGCGTCTTGTCAGATAGAATGCCCTTTTCGTAAAGCGACGACACGCAGGCAAGCACGGTCTGCTGGTCATAGCCAAAACGCTGGACCAACGCCGGCACGGCCTCGTCCAGTTCGCGCGGCTCATCGAAATAGCTCAGCAGCTCGGCCAATTCAGGGTCGATCGCAACTCGGAACTGCGAAATCGCGTGGACCACCAGCGCGCGGCTGTCACTCAGCGGCAGTGTATGAATGAAGCGGGAGCGGGTCAGGATCATGGCGGCGGATAATACAAGCTTCCTTGGTCAGCGTCACTTCGCAGCCTGCATTATTTTCAACTGCTTAAGGATCGCCGGCAGGGCATCGGGGAGGTCCGACGCAATCAAACCGAGGCCAATCGCCCGCCCCGCCTCGCCATGCAACCAGGCGCCGGCGCAGGCGGCACCGAACGCATCCATCCCCTGAGCCAGCAATCCCGCAATGAATCCAGACAGCACGTCGCCACTGCCGGCGGTCGCGAGTTCAGGCGGTGCATTAGTGTTGATCACCGTCCGCCCATCGGGAGCCGCAATGACAGTATCGGCACCCTTCAGCAGGACCACGGCATTGCTTGTCACTGCGGCTGTTCGAGCGCGCGCAAGCTTGTCGCCCTTCGCCGCGAATAATCGGCCAAATTCGCCGTCATGCGGGGTTAAAACGCACGGTCCACGAATGGCGTCGAACAGGAGGTCGGGCTGCTCGGCAAACGAGGTTAAAGCGTCGGCATCCAGCACCACCGCGCGCTTCGTCGCCAGGGCCGAGGTCACGCAATGTCGGGTGGCGCTGCCGGTTCCAGCTCCAGGGCCGATCACGATCGCGTTGCGACGGTGATCGGCCAGCAGCGCATCGAATTCGACCGCCCCGTCGAACCGCCGGACGATCACGCAGGTAAGGGCGGCTGCATAGATCTCCCATGCCGCCTTGGGCGCTGCCAGCGTCACCAGGCCAGCACCGGCCCGAAGCGCCCCTTGCGCGCTGAGCCGGCCTGCCCCCGTCATGGTTTCCCCGCCCAGCACCAATACTTCACCACGCTGATATTTATGGCCGTCCAGCGCGGGAAACGGGTAACAAGCCAACCATAATTCGGGACCGTTCAGGTGCAATGTCGGCCGCAAAACGGCCAGAACATCGTCCGGAATGCCGATATCGGCGACGATCAGATCGCCGCATAGCGCCCGGCCTGGCAATAACAGGTGGCCCGGCTTCTTGCGAAAGAAGGTCACGGTCAACTCGGCCGGCGCAGCGATACCGGAAATTGCACCGGTCGCACCGTCCAGACCGCTCGGCACATCGATCGCGCAGACCGGTACTCCACGATGGATCAGTTCCGCAATCACGCGCGCCGCCACGCCGTCGACCGGTCGTGACAGACCGGCGCCGAAGAGGGCGTCGATCACAAGCTCGGCACCGTGGAGCAGATCCGGTGCCAGCGGAGCGACCGCCCCCGTCCACAGGGCGGCATGGTGTGCGGCATCCCCTGACAGGCTATCTCGTTCGCCCAGCAACCCGAGCCGAACCGACCAACCGGCCATAGCCAGCAGCCGTGCGACAACGAAACCGTCGCCGCCATTATTGCCCGGCCCGCACAGGACGGTAACGGGCCGCTTGGTCCAGCGCGCCTGAACCGCGTCGGCGACAGCATGACCAGCAGCCTCCATCAACCGAACGCCGCTGATACCGCCGGCAATTGCCTGGCGGTCGGCGGCGTTCATCTCGAGTGGCGTCAGAAGCGCCCGCCGGTCAGCCGCCGAGGTATTCTTACCGATCATGCCGGTCCTCACCCAATCCGAGCGCTACTCGTTCGTTCTCGATGGTCACCTGGTCGCCGGCGGCATCCTCTTTTAAGGCGATGCCGGTCAGCCGCCGCTGGCGTGCCTCACCCATCAGCCACGTCAGCGTCCGTGCGGCGTGCTCATAGCTCAAACCATGTTCGTGAATATTCGAGATGCAATTACGGTCTGAATCCTTAACGCCAATACCGGGTTGCCAGGTGAGGTAAAGCCCCAGGCTGTTGGCAACCGTCAGGCCCGGCCTTTCGCCGATCAGCACCACGCACAGCTCCGCATTCAGCAGACGGCAAACCTCATCGCCCAGGGCTACGCGGGCTTGTTCGGCGAGGACGATCGGCGCCACTCTCCAGCCCGGCAATAGGGTGAGACACGCCGCCATCATCGCCGTAGCGTGATCGTTGACTGCGGCAGAGGACAGCCCGTCGGCAATGACGAAGGCGACGTCATAGGCCTCCTGAACCGCCTCGCCCTCCAGCAGGCGCCGGCTTTGCTCATTCAACTGGCGGCCAAGATCGGGCCGGCGCAAATAGACGGCACGATCGCTCGCCGCACTGCGCACCCGAATACTCCGCCCAGGAATAGCGGCGGCGATCCGATCGAACTCGGCAACGCCATGAACGGCATCGCGGGCGGAGGCATGGGCGAGTTGGAACTCAAGCAAAGCCGCCGTCGACAGGCTATCGCCACAACGCTCCAACCCGATTCGGGCGCGTGTCGCCTCTCGAAATCTAGCCCAAGGGTCGGGCGGCGCTTCGGCGGGAATAATCTCGTCCATGGATAAACCGCTAAGCCAGCAATCGGCGCATCTGGTTGCCCTGGAGCGGCAAAGGCGGCACGCGTCCCTTGTCGTCCAGCATGCCCATGCTGCCGAGCCATGCCTCAAATTCCGGCGCCGCGCGCAAGCCGAGCAGATGCCTCAGCCCCAGCACATCGTGATAACTCAAGCTCTGATAGTTCAGCATGATGTCGTCCGCTCCCGGTACCGCGATCAGGAAATTGACCCCGGCGGTGCCGAGCAGTGTCATCAGCACATCCATGTCGTCCTGGTCCGCCTCAGCATGGTTCGTATAGCAAACGTCCATCCCCATCGGCAGGCCCAGCAACTTCCCACAAAAATGATCCTCCAGCCCCGCGCGGATGATCTGCTTGGCGTCATAGAGATATTCCGGGCCGATAAAGCCGACGACCGAATTGACCAGGAACGGGCTGACAGACCGCGCCACGGCATAGGCGCGCGCCTCCATGGTCTGCTGGTCCACGCCGTGATGCGCGTTGGCCGAAAGCGCGCTGCCCTGCCCGGTTTCCAAATACATGACGTTCTGGCCGACCGTGCCGCGTTTCAGCGACAAGGCGGCGTCTCGCGCCTCCGCCAGCAGATCGAGCGATACGCCAAACCCCTTATTCGCCAACTCGCTGCCGGCCACCGACTGGAACACCAGATCCACGGGCGCTCCGTGCTCGATCGCCGCCAGCGTCGTGGTCACATGAGACAGCACGCAGGATTGGGTCGGAATATCGAAGCGCCGACGCATCTCGTCGACCAGCCTCAGCAGGGTGACGCATTGCCCGAGATTATCGCTTGCCGGATTGATGCCGATCACCGCGTCGCCGATGCCAAACCGTAACCCGTCCAGCATCGAGGCGGTTACGCCAAGCGGATCATCGGTCGGATGATTGGGCTGCAGCCGGCTCGATAACCGCCCTTTCAGGCCGATCGTGGTCCTGAACCCAGTCGTCACCTCGCATTTAGCGGCAACGGCGATCAAATCCTGGTTGCGCATGATCTTGGAGACTGCAGCAGCCATTTCCGGCGTCACACCGGGCGCCAATCGGGCGAGCAGCGCCGTGTCGGCGGCATAGGACAACAAGAAATCACGGAAGCCACCGACGGTCAGGCTGGCGATCGGCGCAAAGGCGGCCACGTCGTGGCTGTCCACGATCAGGCGGGTTACCTCGTCAACCTCATAGGGAATGACCGTCTCGGTCAGGAATTGGTGGAGCGGCAGATCAGCGAGCGCCAGACGGGCAGCGATCCTATGCTGGGCTGATGGTGCGGCGACACCCGCCAATTCATCACCCGAACGCTGGGGAGAGGCTGACGCCATCAGCGCCTTAAGATCATCAAACCGATAGGTCGTCGTCCCGATCGTGCGAGCGTAAAAAGGCATGAATTGCCGTCCGTGCAGCCGCGTCCCGTACCTGGCGTTACCATAGCCGATGACGGTGACGCTTACTTGCCCATAAAGCGCTTGTGATAGAAATGGCGAAGCGCGACGAAACTAATCAATTTAGAGCGAATATTTTTGTTTCCGCGTATATCATCGACGCTCGACCTCGGAGGAGTGTGACCACGCGATGCGGCAATTGACTGATCGACCCGAAACCACTCTACCGAACGGGCAGATCGACCCGGCCTTGCAACCGCCGGAAGAGAGCGAGTCGCTGGAGATCATATTGTCCCGCCTCGTATCTGACACCTACAACGCCGATAAGATCGTCGCGATGGCGCGGCTGACGTATGTGCGGTGCTTGTTGACCCTGACGGGTGCTGCCGGCGTGAAGAGCGATACGTTGATCCCACGAGCCCGCGACCTGACGGCCGAGACGGTATCCGGTGTCCTGAAACTTCCTGTCACTGCTGCCCAGATCGCGGTGCTGATCGGCAGCGAGGATGACGAAAAACCCAATGAGCCTCCACCCACGCCAAATCGCGCCAAGATGTGACGGCGCCTTAAATGGTCAAGGCGCTCGCAAAACTGTTTAAGGCGTTAGGCCCGGAAAAAGCGGCGAACGAGGTCGAGAAACTCGCGTCCTTGACCTTCACCGGCGGGGGCGGCAGCTATCCGGTCACCACGCGGGTTAAGGTCATCGAGTTTCCAGGCGACCCCCCCATGATGATGATGGTCTGCGAACTCGGGCAGTTCCTGATCGACCGCATGCCCTTGGCGACCCGGCCCTATATCCTGCAGGAATTGGAATATCACGGCGTGGTCTGGCGTATCATGACGATCAGCGCCATGACGAGGGAAGGTAGCGGCGGCGATATATTGGGCCAGCGCCTGTCCTGCGAACCCCTGCGGCCCGCCTAACAGGCGCTATTCCGCAGCACCTCCTGGTAACAGGTCCCGCGGCGAACAATTCAGCCCATTTGCCAGCTGAAATATCGTTCCGAAGGTCGGGTTGCGCTCACCCCGCTCAATACCACTCACATAGGTCCGGTGTAAGCCGGAACGTTCGGCAAATTCCTCCTGAGTTAGCCCAAGCTCGAGGCGCCGACGCTTAATTTCCAGGCCAAACAGGCGAATCTGATCTATGTTGTCCACAGTCAAATTATCTTAATTTG
>CAIZEE010000243.1 GCA_903931835.1 uncultured Elstera sp. | reverse complement strand
GCGGTGAAGACCGGGCCCGGATGAGAGGTGGCGCCGTTGATGGTTGTCACAGACCAAGCGCCCCAATTGGGATCGGCCGCCGTGCCGTCATTGGCCCGGACATAGATCGTCTCGGTTCCCGACACGCTTTGGAAGCTGACATTGCCGAGATTGGCGGCGCTGACGAAAATAGCCGTGTCATTCGCCTGCGTCGTGCCGGCTACCACCAAGCTGCCGACGCCACCCGCGCCGTCGGCGACCCAGAACTCATATTGCGAGATGGCGGAATAGGTACTCGCGCCGCCATCCGTCACAGTATTAAACAGATCCTTGTAGGCGAAGCTCTGGTCGCGGATCGCGCTCACCGGCTTGCTATTAACGGCGGTGATAGCCGGTGCGGGCGTCGCGGCCGCGCCGGCGACCGTTATCGCGGCCCAGGCGCCCCAATGCGGATTGCTGCTGGTGCCGTCATTCGCCCGAACGTAGATCGTCTCCGTTCCAGATACGCTGAGATAGGTGAGCGCGCCGGTATAGGCGGTGTTGACCGTTAAGAAGCTGTCATTCGCCTGCACGACGCCGCCGAGCACAAAGCTGCCGACGCCGCCTGCCGTATCGGCCAAGTAGAACTGGTATTGCTGGATCGTGGCGCCCGAATAACTATCCGTGAACCCGCTGACGAGATTCGAGAAGGAGAAGCTTTGGTCGCGCGCTGCCGAAATCTTACTGGACACCAGCGTCAAGACCGGGCCGGCATAGGCAGTGGTGGTGAGGGCGAAGGTAACCGGCGTGCTGGTGCCGTACCCATCTGACACGGTCAGAGTGAAGGTATCGGTTCCGCCATACTGGCTCGGAGCATAGTATATGTCCGCCAGCTGGCTTGCAGTCAGGTTGAGATTGGTCGCCTCCGCCAAGGTCTGGCTGGACTGCCCGAGTTGACTGAGAACGAGCTGACCGCCAAGGCCGGTGTAGCTCAATCTGTAGGTCAGGTTGGACGCTGCGACACCGTTCGGGTCGGTCGCGGCGATTCCCGCATCTTTGATAAAGCTGGTATCGGTGTTTGCGATCACGGCCGATTTTGCGACCAGCGTCGGCCCGGGCGGCGGTGCCGGCGTCGTGATCTTAAAGGTCGCGGTATTGCTGGTCGCGTAGCCGTCATTCGCGCTGATCTGGACGGTATCGACACCGCCGGACATGCCCGGAACATAGGACAGTTCGGACAGCTCGGCCGCGTTCAGGGTGAAGCTGACGCCCGCCGTTTCGGCAACGCCGTTAACATCCAAAACGCCAGCTGTGCCGGTGAAGGTAATCGTGTAGGTGATGCCGCTGGCAGCGACGCCGTTCGAATCTTTGACCGAGATGAGCGAGGCGAAGCTGCTATAAGGCGCTTCGTTAGTGAGGGCGAGGGACGCAGCCGTGACGGTCGGCATGGCGACGCTCGAACCGCTGACCGTAATGGTAAGCGTGCCCGACGAGCTGGCGGCAAGACCGTCGCTGACCGATACGGAAAGCGTGGTCGTTCCGGCGAATTTGCCCGGAACGAATTGGAGCTCGGACAGGGTGGCGCCGGTGACCTGGAACGAAGTCCCGGCCGCCTCTGCCGTGCCGTCGAAATCGAGCACGCCACCCGAGCCGCTGTAGCTGATCGTATAGACGAGCGCGCTTGCGCTGACGCCATTCGCATCGGTCGCCGAGATACTGGTGGCGAAACCGGTATAGGCGGCCGAGCTGCTGCTGATTGTGACCGGTTTCAGGGTCAGTTTCGGCGGCGTGTAAGTGGCGGTCGTCGGGGTGTTGTTGTCATAGGCGAAATAATCACCGTCGCCATTATTAAGCTGCGAAAGGCTGATATAGAATGTCGTATCCCAGCTCGGTGTGAATTCGTCTGAGGTGCCCCAAGGATTGCGCAGTTCGATCGTGTCGTTCGCGCTATTATAGCCGATCATCGAGAAGGCGTGCGATGACACCAATTCACTATTGCCGTTCGACGAATCCGTGGTGTCAAAATACGACCCCATCACGACGTCGTTTCCGGCGTTGAATGCGGCGACAATCGCGTTGTAGGCCGCGAGGTCGCTGTGACCTTGCGTGTAGGCGCCCTCATTCTGATAAGGCGTGGCGCCGGGAAAGGTGTAGTTGCCCCAATTATTATCGGTTGTTGAGGAGCTCCAGACGGTGATCTGGCTGGCGCCAGTCACTTCTGCCAGGGTAACTTCAGGCAAGCCGCCATTGCCGATGCTCGAGTACGAATTGCCCGACTGGTACGACGAATTGAAATTGATCGTGCCTTGTGCGCTGAGCTCGGCATAGGCCTTTTCGACCAAGTTCACCCACATGCTCGTCGGCGAGGAGAGGTAGGCATCGTTGAAGGGCGCACCGGAATAGTTGCCTGTGCCGGTTGGCAGCGTATTGTCGACCGTCACCCATTGCGGCGAGCCATTGATGTAGAACCGCACGCTATAGGTGTCGTTACTGTTTTCCTGGATCATGTTGCGGATTGCTGCCGGGTCCTGCAGCGCAACCTCACCCAGGCCGCATACCAGATAGCAATCGCCGAGATCGCCTTGATTGATATCGTTGATCGACGGTCCCGTGCTTGCGAATAGCGGCAGGGTAGAGGCGGTGTAGCTGACCGTGCCAACGCTCGACGCCGTGCTGTCCACGTTGCTGCTAGGGTCGTTATTGCCAAGGAACCAGGTGCCGATCAAATCGTTGAGCGTGGTCGCGGTGCTGCCGGCGCCCAGCGCGGTGAGCGTGGTCGCCGACGCTTGGCCGCCGGTGTAGCTCAAACTCAAGGCATTGCCGTCGACGAAGGCCTGGCTGATGTAAGTCACATAGGCAGACGCGCCGACCGATGCGATATTGGCGACCACGGCTTGCAGATCGCTGAATTGCGAAGCGGAGAGCGTGCCGGTTCCGACTTCGGTCGCGACATCGGTGAACAATTGCTCCATCGAGGCGAAGCTGACCGAGCCGGCATTGATTGCCGCAGTGATGTCAGCCTTGATCGTCGCGTCAGCGAGATTGGTCCCCCAGCTCGGAAGGGTCATTTATCGCTCGCCCCATTGAAATTTCAGCGTCGTTTCCGACACGCTAGCCCACTAGAATTACGGGAAAGTTAGCATGCCGCTCAAATATCACATTCTTATCGATAAAATAAACCGGACGATGTGGCCGATCGATCGGCCAGACCGAACGCTAGGCAGCGTGAAGGGCGAAGAGCGGCGACAGGGATTGTTGCGTGTGCGTGATTAGCGAGGCCGGGCTCGCGACGGGTTGCGCGGCGGTCGGGCTCGTCGTAACCGGGGTGGCCGACAGGGTTGGTATGTGGATGGCCTGAGTGGCGCCGGCTGGGGGCGAGGCATGCGCCGCGACGGTCGGGACGACGACAGTCACGCCGGTTGACCATGCGCCCCAATAGGGCGCCGCCACTGTACTATCATTGGCGCGGACATAGATGGTCTCAGAGCCGGAGTAAAGGACATAGGTCAGTGTGCTGAATTGCGCTGCAGTGACAGTGAACACCGTATTAGTCGGCTCGCCCACGAACCCGCCAGCCGAGGCTTGACCCGATTGCAGGATCTGATACTCGGACACAACGGCGTTCGTTTGAGCTGGAACCGTGGTCGTGAATAAATCAGTGGCAAGCATGCTCACGCCGGCCGCTCGATCGACTATGGTGGAAATGGCTGGTGTCACCGTCGCCCCCGGAACGGTCACCTTGATGGTATCGGCGACCCAGTTGCTCCAAACCGTGCCGTCGAACGCTCGCACGTAGAGAGTGGCGGTGGTCGGCAGGCCGGCACTCGCGGCCTGAAATGAGATTGCACTCAAATTGCTTGCATAGAATTCGGAGTTGGCGCTGCCGTTATCTTCCAGGATGCCGGACGGATCGCTGCCGTTAACGATCGACCCGTCCAAGACCTCATACTGCGTGATCGCGCTGGGGCTCGAGACCAGGCTCACCAATGACGAACCGGCGACGGTAAGGTTATAGGGCGTGGTCAGCGTCACCGCCTTCAGGACGGGGATGGCTACAGTCGGCGCTTTCACCGTTATCGCGGCTGACCAGGCGCTCCAGGGCACGCCGGTCGCGGTCCCGACGCGCGCACGGACATAGATCGATTCAGTACCCGACTCGATCTGATAAGTGAGTGCGGCGAATTGGTCCGGCGTCAGATAGACCGCCGTATCATTGGGCTCGATCGTCGTGCCTGACATGAAACCGCCATAGCCGCCGGCGGCATCCGTCACATAGATTTCATATTGCGCAATGGATGCGCCGGTGACCGGCGGCGGCGTCACGCTGAAAAGTTGAGAGATCGGGATGGTCTCGGCCGAAGTCGCCTGAATCACGCCCGTTTGGGCTGGCACGATCGTCGGTCCCGGATCGGTCACGGTGATCGTGTCGGTCGCCCAGTTGCTCCACGCCGTCCCATCGAACGCACGGACATAGATGGTGGTTGTGCCCGCAACGCCGATGCTGTTCGACTGGTAGGTCACCAGCGTCGGATCGGAGGTGTAGATGATCGTGCTGGCACCGCCTTCATACAGCAGCGTGCCGACCGGATCCGAACCGTTGAACTGCGGCCCATCCTCGAATTCATATTGCGTGATCTGGTTGCCGCCCGGGACGGTGCTCAGCAGTTGCGTGCCGGTGAAGCTGCCGGAATAGAGCGTCGTCAGCGGCACATTCTTAAGGACCGGCGCCACTTCGGCTGTCGTTTTCACGGTGACGCCGGCCGACCAGGCTCCCCATTTCGCGCCGGTCGATGTGGTCGTGCTGACGCGCATATAGATCGTCTCGGTGCCGGCCAGGATCTGATAGTTGAGCGCGCTGAACTGCGCCGGCGTCAGAGTGAATATTGCATCGTTGGGCGCGATCGTGCTGCCCGACGTGAAGCCGCCATAGCCGCCCCCCACATCCGATACGTAAAACTCGTATTGCGCGATAGTCGCGCCGCTGACCGGAGGCGTCACATTGAACAATTGCGAGCTGGTAAAGCTTTCGCCCTGAGTGGCCAAAATAGGACCAGTTGGCACCGCTGTAACCGTCGGGCCGGGATTGGTCACGGTGATGGTGTCGACCGCCCAGTTGCTCCAGGCAGCGCCGTCAAACGCGCGGACATAGATCACAGTCGACGCACCGACCCCGTTGCTATTGGCCTGGTAGGAGACTTGGGACAGGTTGGCCTCATAGAATGATGCGTTGGCGCTTCCGCCATCCTCCAGGGCGCCTGCCGGATCGCTGCCTTGAATAACAGACGGTCCGTCGATGAATTCGTAGTTCGTAATCGCATAGGCGGGTGCGGATGCCGTTTGCGCCAAGATCGTGCCGGAGACGCTGCTGCCATACACCTCGCTCAGCGTTACGTTCTTTAACACCGGTACGGACTCGGTCGGCGCTGTCACCGTAATCTTGCCCGACCAGGCGCCCCAATGGGGATTTGCGACAGTGCCGTCATTCGCCCGCACCCAGATCGCTTCAGTGCCGGCCTCGATCGTGAGGGCGAGTGTGGTGAGGTCAGCCGCAGCGACATAAAAGACCATGTCGTTCGGCTCGGTCCCGGTTCTGGACACGAAATTGCCATACCCGCCGCCGGTATCGACCAGCTCAAGCTCGTATTGGGAAATGGAGGCGCCCGCAGTCGCATCGGCCGCCGTGAACAGGGTCGCCGCCGTGAAGACCTGCCCTCTGGTGGCCGCATGAACGCCTGCATTGACCAAGGTGATCGCCGGGCCTGCCGTGACGGGCGTGGATATGCTGAAGCTTGCGGGCGCACTGGTCGCCTTGCCGTCGTTGACTGTGATCGTGAAGCTGTCAATGCCGCCGACGACGGTCGGCATATAGACCAAATTCGCGAAATCGCTGGCCGATACGATGAAAGGCGTGCCTGTAGCCTCGATCGTGTTGTTGGTGCTCAGCTCCAAGGTACCTGCGGCCCCGGTATAGCTGATCGTGTAGGTGAAATTGCTGGCGCCGATCCCATTCGGATCGACCACGTTCACAAGCGCGGACAGTGGCTCGGGGGCAGTCGCATTGGCGAGGCTGATCGAACTCGCGGTGATCACTGGCGTCGGGTTGGCCGGCGCGATCGCGGTCAGGCCGATCCAAGCCCCCCAATGCGCCGTTGACGCGGTGCTGGCGCCGGGACCGTCACTGGCGCGGATATAGAGCTTTTGCGTGCCGGATTTGAGTTGATAGGTGAGGGTGCTGAGGTTGCTCGGCGTGAGGTAGAAAGCAGCGCCGCTCGCCTGGAGCACGCCGTTAACCGAAAAACCGCCGCTGCTGCCGACCATGCCGACATATTCAAGCTCATATTCTTCGACACCGTAGGAATCGGTTGCGGTAAAAAGTTGCGAGGCGCCTAACGTGCCCGTCGTCGTGATGGTCGCCTTGGCCGGCACGCCCGTGACGACCGGAACCGCTGCCGCCGAGCTGGAGATGGTGAAGGTGACCGGGGCGCTGGTAGCGTAGCTGTCGGTCACGCTGATTGTGAACGTGTCCGATCCACCAAATCCATTCGGCAGATAGCTCAACAGTGAGAATTGACCACTCGTGACAGTGAAGCTCGTGCCCGTGGGCTCAACGACGCCATTGAGTTCCAGTACGCCTGCGGTTCCTGTGTAGGTGATTGTGTAGACCTCACCAGCAGGCCCCGGGTTTTCGTCGCGCGTGCTTACCCAGTACTGGAAGATTGAAGAGGTGCTGCCGACGGGAAACACCGAGTAAGACCTGGCGGTGATAACCGGTGGTCCGGCCGTGGTAATATGGAGACTGCCATAACCCACAGACGCGCCATCGGTTACGTTAATATCAAGGAAGTCATCGGCCGATGTGCCATAGCTGACAAAGCTGGTCACCAGCAACTGGGCTTCAGTTAAAGTAACAAAATCCCCCTTATTGACGCCATCTACTGAAAAATAGCCGCCAGTCCCGCTCGAAGAAGAATCGAGAATATTGTAGTAAAGATCGGATGACGGCAGCCCGTTATTATCGGTGGCGGTGATGAGAGACGATAGCGCGACCGATAAATTCCCGGGCCCAAGCGTTGCTGATTGAGCGGAAAGTGTCGGCGCCACGCCGGTCGGTCCGACGGTTGAGACATAGGCCGTGGCCGCGACCGTAGACCCGTAATTTGCCGTAACGGAGATGTAGTCATTCCCGATAAGCGGCGCGAAATAGGTGAGGCCCGATAGCTGCGTCGCCGTGACGGTGAACGAGGTGCCGTTCGCCTCCTGCACGCCGTTCAGTACGAAGTAGCCCGCCGTAGCCTTCGTGTTCGAATCGTCAATTGTATAGGATGTGATCAGCCCGCTGGCGTTAAACAGTGACGCGGCGGACAGCGTCTCGGCGCGCGACAGCTGAGGCAGCGACGCGGCGGTCAGCACGATATTTGGGACGGCGATGGTGAAGGATGTCGTTGTGCTGGATTCCCCGTCCGATACCGTCAGGGATATGGTGTCGACCCCACTGGCGCCGGTATTGGCCAAATACTCAATATTTCCCAGTTGGAAGGCGTATAGGACAATCGACTGACCGTTTGCGACCGACGTCCCGTTTTCGATGAGGTGACCGGTCGTGCCCTCATCGGTGAAGGTATAGGTGAACGCACTGGAGGAAACGCCGTTTTGATCCGAGACCGTGATCAATGGGCTCAAAGAGACTGCAAGCGGGTAATTGGAATAGTAGGACGGCCACGCCACGGTCGACGTCGCGGTAACGACCGGGGCCACAATTTTCGGTACGTTATTGTCCCACGCGAAGTAATCGAGTGTGCCGGCCAGCGACGACAGGCTGACGTAAAAATCCGTTTCCCAGTACTGATAGTAGGAGTAGGAAACGGTCCCCCATGGATTTTGCAACTCGATCGTCTGGTTCGACGCATCGTAGCCGATCATCGCGAAGGCATGAGAGGCCATCAGATCGACATAGTAGTTGGAGGAAAACGAGAAGGTATGCGAGTTCAGGACGACATCCTCATGCGCGTTGAACGCGGCGACGATGGCGTTGAAGGCGGCTCCGTCCGTATCGACAGCACCGCTGAAATTGAAGTTCTGGGGAGCCGTCGTAGCGGACGTGGCGACCCCCCAATTATTGTCGGTAGCTCCGCCAAACACATAGCTCAGCTGGCTGGCGCCGGTGATCTGCGCAATCGAGATGTCAGGCCAACCGCCATCGCCGATGCTGGTAAACGAATTCCCGGCCCAGCCATCGGAGTTCTGGTTGGCCGGGCTTCCGGCGCTCAGCTCGGCGTAAGCCTTCTCAATCAAATTGACCCATTGGTTCTGGGGATACGACACGTAGCTGTTGTTGAAGATCGGGGTCGCATAGGAATTCGAAGTGACCGCTAGCGTGCTGTCGACCGTCACCCATTCGGCCTTGCCGTTCACATAGAACCGCACGGCATAGGTGCCGTTACCGTTTTGCTGGATCATCTGCTCGATGGCGCCTGGATCCTGCAGTGCCACCTCGGCCAGACCGCACACCAGATAGCAATCGCCGAGATTGCCCTGGCTGATGTCGTTGATTGACGGTGCGCCATTTGAGAATAGGGGTAAGTTGCTCTGCGCGTAGGAAAACGAGCTGGCGCCGGAGGCGACGGAGCTTAGCTGCGTACTTGGATCGTTGGTCCCGAGATACCAGGTGCCGATCAGGTCGTTGAATTGCGCGTAGCTGGTGTTTGCGCTCAGATTGCCCATCGGCGTGGGGGTGGCCTGACCGCCGAAATAATTCGCGTTGGCGGCGTTCGGGAAAGCGAGAGCCGTGCTGATATATTGCACGTAAGACGACGCGCCGATTGAGGCAAGATTGCCGACCACCGTTTGCAGATCTTCAAAGCGCGAGGTCCCAAGAATGCCCGAGCTGCCAATTTCGGCCGCAACGTCCTGAAACAATTGCTCCATCGACGCGAAGGTGACGCCGCCTGCGTCGATCGCATTCGTGATATCGGTGCGGATCGTCGCATCGTTGATGAGGCCGACCCAGCTTGGCAGTGACGTCATGCGATACTCATGTCTGGGGCTATCACCCCCAATATTGCCGGCCGCGCGATCCTAAACATGCCAGCGTGGATGGTTGTGATTTTTGTCTGTGTGTCGGCGCCGATGCGAAGCACCCGCACGTCAAATTTGGCGTATGAGCGGTTGTAACAAGGGGCGACGCGGTCATCGGCGATATGCAACCTCAACGGTCAGCTCGGTCTTCATTCTGGCTTGATCAGTTGCAACAACACAAGAAAAACTGGACGTTAGCAGCTTGTTTTCAAGACAAAAAACGGTCTAGGCATGGTTAGGTCAGCGGACCTATAGATTCTGACATACGATAGTACCCAGGGTTGATGATAGATCGGCCATGTTACCGTTATGCCACCTCGGGCGGGGCCGCTGGCTAACTATATATTCGACCAACGCCTAATGCGGCCTTAAGGTCCCCTTGCAAGAGCCCGACGACGTCGCGCTGCACGCGTCTTAAGCCCTGGTGGCGGGGATATGCTGCGGCTTTATCGAGGAATTCGCCTGCCCGCCATGACGACTTGTGTTCCGACAGAGCGCCGCTCGCTCCAGGCGCTGCCGAAAGCGCATCTTCATGTGCATTTGGACGGCTCTTACCCGTTGCAGGCGGTTGAGGCGCTGGCCCGGCGGCAGGGTGCATCCTTCCAGGTGCCGGGCAGTTTCGCGACGGTCTGGGAGTTCTTCGACGCCTACGGAACGGTCCCACGCCTGGTTCAGTCCCACGAGGACCTGGCCGAGCTCTGCCGGGCATTGGTCCATGCGGAGGCGGCGCAGGGCGTGTTCTATCTGGAGCCGGCGATCGAGCCGCAACTCTATGCGCCGCGTCTGGGAGCGCTGGATCAGGTCACCAAAACGATGCTCGCTGCCTTCGCCGAGGCATCCCAGGATGCCCGGATTGAGGTCGGCGCTCTTTTGACGATCAATACCGACGAGAATTTCGAGATATCGCAGGATCTGGCGCGGATCGCCGCAGCCCATGCCGGCAGGGGCGTCACCGGTCTTGGGACAGCCGGCTTCGTTGAGCCCGGCAATCTTGGCCGCTACCGGCGATCGGCCGAGATCGCCCGTGCGGCGGGGCTGCCGGTGGTCAGCCATGCCGGCCAGACCGGCGGGCCGGACAGTGTCGAGGAGGCGCTCAACGAACTCGGTGCGACGCGCATCTCCCACGGTTTCCGCGCGATTGAGAGCGAAAGCCTGATCGAACGCCTGGCATCCGAGCAGATCGTCTGCGACATATGCCCGGTTTCGAACGCCAGGCTTGGCGTCGTGCCCAATATTTGCGATCACCCGGCGCCGAAATTGCTCAGCGCCGGCGTGCCGGTCACGCTCAATGCCGATGACGAATTATGGTTCGCCGCCAGCATCACCGATCAATATGAGGTCGCGCGCACCGAATGGGGGCTCGATGATCAGGCGCTGGTCGGGTTCGCGCGCGCCGGCGCCCTGGCGACCGGCATGAGTGCGGCCACGCGGGCGCGATTCTTGAATGGCATCGATGCGTGGTTGGCGAAGGGGAGCGGGGCGTGAAGCAAATCCTGTTGGGTGCGTTTGAGATCAATCAGGTCAATCTGACGAGCCAGGGCCTATGGGCTCATCCGGAGCAGAATACCTATCGCTACAAGGAACTCAGCTATTGGACGGAACTGGCTCAGCTTCTTGAGCGCGGCTTTTTCGACTTCCTGTTCCTCGCCGATTCCTATGGTTATCCGCTGCTGAAGGGCGAGACGCCGGATGTCAGCTTCGAACAGGCGGTGGAGATACCAAAGAACGATCCGATGCTGCTGATCCCGGCACTGGCAGCCGCGGCACCCGACCTCAATTTCATCGTCACCACCTCGTCGACCTTCGAACAGCCTTATGCGAATGCCCGGCGCTTTGCGACGCTCGATCATCTGACCGGCGGGCGGATCGGGTGGAACATCGTCACCACCAGCAGCGCCGTCGTCTCCGATTTATTCGGGACGCGCCAGGTGCCGCATGACGAACGCTATATCATAGCCCAGGATTTCGTCACGCTCAGCTACAAGCTGTTCGAGGGATCTTGGGAGGATGGGGCGGTTGTTGTCGACAAGGCGGCGCGTCTCTACGCCGACCCGCGCCGGGTCCACCCGATCTCCCATGACGGCCCATATTTCAAATCGCACGGCTATTTCAATTCAGAACCGTCGCCGCAGCGCACCCCCTTGCTGGTCCAGGCCGGCGCCTCGTCCAGCGGACGCGCTTTCGCCTCAGCCAATGCCGAACTGGTCTTCGTGCAGGGCAAGGACGCGACGATGCTGCGCGGCCAGGTTAATGATCTCAGACAGGCCACGGCGTCGGCCGGCAGAGGCGAGGGGGCGATCAAGGCGATTTCGGGATTATCCATCGTCACCGCCGCCTCGCGCGCGCTGGCCGAAGAGAAGCTGGAAGAGTATCTGTCCTGGGTGAACCCGGAGGCAGCGCGGGCCTATTACGCGATGATGACCGGCATCGATCTGGCGGCACTCGACCCGAACGCCTCATTTTCCACCGTCAAGACCGAGGGCGGGCGCACACAGGTCGAACGCTACAAGGACACCAGCGTCCGCGACGCCGCCGCCGATTTCATCCGCCGTGGCATGCGCGAGCTCATCCTAGTCGGTACGCCGGCGGAGGTGGCGGAACAGGTCGCCTCGATCGTCGCGGAGACTGGCCTCGACGGGTTCAACTACACGCCCTTTGTGTCGCCCGGCTCCTATCTCGATCTGGTCAACGACGTGGTGCCCGAACTGCAGAGGATCGGCTTGATGCGACAGGAGCGCAAACGGGTGACGTTCCGAGAGCGCGTCTTCGGCGCCGGCGCGCGCCTGCCGGCGAGCCATCCGGCGGCGCAGTACCGCGTCGGCAAGACGGTCTGAGCCGTCATGGATCAGCCAGCCGCCTCCGCCTTCACCGTCGAACTGAACGGCATCAATCAGATTGCCGAGAACGAGCGCAAGGGCGTGCCAAGCGACCTGTTCTGGCCGTGGTTCGCCGCCAATGTCTCGGTCTTTGCGATCAGCTACGGCTCGTTCATTTTAGGCTTCGGCCTGTCGTTTCTACAGGCGTTGATCGCCGTGATCCTCGGCGTCGTCATCTCCAATCTGTTCTGCGGCGTCATTGCGATCGCCGGCAAGCGCGCATCGGCGCCGACCATGACGATCAGCCGCAGCGTGTTCGGCATTCGCGGCAACCGGCTGCCATCGGCCCTGTCATGGATCCTGACCGTCGGGTGGGAGACGGTGCTGGTGTCGATCGCCGTGCTGGCGACCAATACGATTCTGGAGCATCTGGGGTGGAATGGCGGGATCGTCACCAAATCGGTCGCACTGATCCTGATCGTCGGGCTGATCGCATCGGCCGGAACGCTCGGCTTCGACCTGATCCTGAAAATGCAGAAATGGGTCACCTGGATCACCAGCGTCCTCACCGTGCTCTACATGGTGGTGGCCGCACCGCAGATTGATTTCTCGGCGCTGGAAAGCCTGCCCAGCGGCGACACGCCGGCATTCATCGGTGCCATTCTGTTCGGCATGACCGGATATGGCTTTGGCTGGGTGAATGCCGCTGCGGATTATTCGCGTTACCTGCCGCGTCGGGCTTCCAGCGTTAAGGTGATGTGGTGGACGACCTTCGGCTCCAGCATCGGCCCGATCGCGCTGCAGATATTCGGCCTGTTGCTGGCCGGGTCATCCAAGCCGCTCAACGACGCGATCGCGGTCGATCCGGTCGGCGCGTTGACGCCGATCCTGCCGATCTGGCTGCTTCTGCCCTTCGTCGTCGTCACCGTGCTCGGGCTGGTCGGCGGTGCTGTCATGGATGTTTATTCGTCGGGATTGTCGCTGCTGAATGCGGGCTTGGCGGCACCGCGCTGGGTCGCGGCCATGATCGATTCGACGCTGATGTTTGCCGGATCGATCTATGTCGTGTTTTTTGCCGCCGATTTCCTCGGACCCTTCCAGGGATTTCTGATCACGCTCGGCGTGCCGATCGCCGCCTGGTGCGGCATCTTCCTGGCCGACATCGCACTCCGTCGGCGCGATTATGCCGAGGCCGATTTGTTTCGGGCCGACGGGCGCTACGGCGATGTGCGCTGGATGCCGATCACGCTCGTCGTGCTGGCGACCGCCATTGGCTGGGGATTGGTCACCAACACGGCGGCACCGTGGCTCGCCTGGCAGGGCTATTTCCTTGGGCCGATCGG
>CAIZEE010000242.1 GCA_903931835.1 uncultured Elstera sp. | reverse complement strand
ATGATCCAAGCCAAGCAAGAGTTGCTGCAGGCCCTCGGCGACGCCCTCGCGGCGCTGGCGCCCGATAGCGCGCTCGTCCCCGCCTTCGAATCGCCCAAGCAGGCCGCTCACGGCGACCTGGCCATCACCCTCGCGATGCCGCTGGCGCGCTTGGAGCCATACGGAATGATGATTATCATTGTCGTGATGATCGTCATTCCTTTTGTCACGCAGCAATTCGGCGTGCGGGTCAGTCCGTTGACCGTTCTGATCGGGCCCATCTTCAATGCCGTGGTCAGCGCCATACTGGCATTGACCGGCTTTCCCCAGTCCTGACCGATGGCGCCCAAGCTGATTGACGAATTCGAGGGTCGGGGACCGCGTGGCGACGACCGGCAATTGGTGCTGGATCTCGATGTCTACGAGGGCCCGATCGAAGTCCTGCTTGATCTGGCGCGGGCGCAGAAGGTCGATCTGGCGCAAATCAGCATTCTGGCGCTGGTCGACCAGTATCTCGACTATGTCCGGCGCATGCGGGGACAAAGGCTGGAGCTCAGCGCCGATTATCTCGTCATGGCGGCGTGGCTCGCTTACCTCAAGTCGCGGCTGCTGCTGCCCGAACCGCCGCAGGATGCCGAGCCGAGCGGCGCTGAACTGGCCGAAAATCTGGCCTTCCAACTGCGCCGGCTGGAGGCGATGCAGGCTGCGGGCAGGCGGCTGATGACTCATCCGCGCCTCGGCATCGACGTATTTCAACGCGGCGAGCGTGAGCCTGCCTTTGGCCGGGAAAAGATCGTCTGGCAGGCAACGCTCTATGACCTGCTGGCGGCCTATGCCTCGTTCAACCGCAAGACGGAGCCGGTCAGCCTGCGCATCGCTGCAACGTCTCTGCTGTCCGTCGAAGACGCCTTGAAGCGCTTTGACGCGCTGCTCGGACGGTCGACCGACTGGCAGACCTTGAGCTCCTTCCTGCCGCCTGATCTGCGCGAGGGGATTGTCGCGCGCTCGGCCTTGGCCGCGACCTTTGCCGCCAGCCTGGAACTGGCTAAATCGGGCCGTGCCGAAATCCGCCAATGGGAGCCGTTCGGGCCGATCCATATCCGCAGCCAGAGCAGTCCGGCATGAGTGACGTGATCGAAACCAGGTTGCGATTGATCGAGGCGTTGCTCTTCGCCTCGCCAACGCCGTTGGATGAGGATCATCTGGCCGCGAGATTGCCCGAAGGGACGGATATCCGCGCCTTGCTCGCCCAATTGGCCAACCATTACGCCACGCGCGGCGTACATCTGGTGGCGGTATCCGGTGGCTGGGCGTTCCGCACAGCACCCGATCTTGCGTCCGTTTTGGCGCGCGATATCGAGGTTCCGCGCAAATTGTCGCGCGCCGCGATAGAAGCGCTCGCCATCATCGCCTACCAGCAGCCGGTGACGCGCAGCGAGGTTGAGGAAATCCGGGGTGTCGCGCTGAATAAGGGCACGCTCGATACGCTGCTGGAGGCCGGCTGGATACGCCCGGCAGGCCGGCGCGAGACCCCGGGCCGGCCGATGAGCTGGGGCACCACGCCCGCGTTTCTCGAGCATTTCGTCCTGAACGCGCTGGATGATCTGCCAGGCGTCGAGGAATTGCGCGCCGCCGGCCTGCTCGATCGCCGGCCAGGCCTGACCGTGCTGGCGATGAGCGAGGAGGAGGCGGGTGCCGGGGTGGAAGCGGTCGAGGATCTGCAGCCCGATCTGCTTTAGGAGTTAAGCTTCCTCGAAACCGCCAACGTCAATTTTCGCTGCCTGTTATAGCCATCTGCGCTCGATAGTCTTCACGAATCTGCGCCAACGCTTGTGCCGTTGCCGGTCTGACTGGACCGTCACAGAGCGGTTGATCCATGTGCGACGCGAATTCCCGGTGAACTACAACAATTTGTCCGTCGATCGACCATTTGGAATTGAACTGCAGATGCTCGGTCTTGATTTCAGTGCCTGCGGGAAGCTTCACAAGGTGCTTGTCGGCAGGCATCTCGATCGAAATGTCCTCCACGACATTTCCGGAAAAGCACGGTGTTGGCTCTGTTTCTTTGAGCTTCTCCTGCCAGAGCGGCCCCATCAGCCAGTCGCCCGGGCGGGACACGAGTCTTAGTCCTGAGGCCGGCGCGAAACCTTGGCCGGCGACGAGGCGTGGGCGTGAGGGTGTCTCGTAGTGACTGGATACGCTGAATTCAGGCGTCAGCTCGGTTAATGCTGGATAGGTGAAGCTACCAGTTCCTTCGATGCTATGGGACTTCAGTATGTTCCCGGCGGCGCGTTCAGGTCCGACGGCCTCGATCTGCCGCGCTTCCTTACGCATTACGACACCAAATGGCCCGGTCGCTTTCGTTGCGCTGTCCTCCCACATCCTTCCGTCGCCGTCGAAGCGCTTCGACACCTTGACTGTCGCCGTGGCGGAGCCGGGCTCGAGCACTGGCACGTGTCTCAACGCATCACCGGTCGTAACCGCGTGAACCACCGGCTTGCCGTATTCCTCGAACGCCAGCAACCCGAACGGCGCTACGCCAGCGGTAGTATCCGCATAAATTCCGAATTCGGGTAACCAAGTGATCAGATGGTTAAATGGAGCCAGAGTCGGAACGGTCGGAACGGTGTAACCATTTCCCAGATTGATCAGCACAGGTTCTGCGGGGATGTTCTTGGCTTTGAGCAGAGCGGCGAACAGAATTGAGTGATCCTTGCAATCCCCGTAGCCGTTAGTGAGAACCGTGTCTGCCGGATGTGGAACGATCGCGCCATCGCCCAGGGCGATCGACACGTAGCGAATATGCGTGCTCACCCATTCATAGATCTGCTTGGTCTGCTGGCGGCGATCGGTCGTACCGGCGGTAATCTCATTCGCGAGTTTTTGAATAGCCGGAGTTACGGCCATCTTCGGTGTGGCAAGGGCTGCGTAAGCCCGTCCCAACTCGTTGTAGTCCTTGAAACTTGAGATAAAAAAGCGCGGCAGCCTATCCCAAGGCGAGACTGCCGAAATGTCGTCGACCAAGGGTTCTGGCGCTGAGTAGTGCCATTGATAGACGATATTGGCGCCTTTCTCCTGTTTCTCGAAGCCGACATCGTGTGTCTCTTCGAAGAGCGGCATCGTCTTAGGGGCGGTAATCGTGACCCGTGCCTGCTCGACGGCATGGGTCCGGTCATAGGATACCGAACTGGTAAACTGCCCTGCGAAATAGGCCTGCTTCTGCCGAAGCGTCACGGTATAGACGATGGTATCGCCGGCTGACACGTCCGGGAAGATGATTACCTTTTGCTTCAGATCGTTGAACATGGCCAATCCGGGGTTGCCGGGTACCAGCTGAGGGAAAATCGCGTTTGTATCGACGGAGAGTTTCTTGCCGCTCGACTTTAGCGTGTAGGCCTCGACGATGCTGACCTCCGTCAACGCTTCGCTATATTGAATGTTCTGCTGCCCGACCTGCTCAGCGACCGCAGGGTTGGTCAATAGGATTTCGGTGTGGAAAGTCTGAGTAAAGCGGCCGTCGCGCTGAACCACGATGTCGTCCGTCGATACCTTCGTGATCAGGGGCGGTTCGGCCGATGACGCCCATATCGGCGTCGCAATACTGAGAGCAATGATTAACCACGAAAGCCGATAGTTCGATCTAAAGCCGACCATGCGCACACCCCATCTATGCCTACCTTGGGTAGAATAACGTGCTCGATGTGTCGTAAAAAGCCGAATCATGGGATGTCCGCGACAAACGGCGGCCCGCGCTATCGCTGTGATCGCATTGCTCCCTAATCTGCCATCTGCCATAGTCGCCGCCGCTTCAAGACGAGGTTGATTGGGGTTCCATGTTCGATATCGGTTGGTCGGAATTCCTGGTGATCGGCATCGTGGCGCTGGTCGTCATTGGGCCCAAGGATCTGCCGCGCGTGATGCGTACGGTCGGCCAATGGGTGCGCAAGGCGCGCAGCATCGCGGCAGAGTTCCAGACCAGCATTGAGGAAATGGCGCGTGAGGCGGAACTGGCCGATCTGCGACGCGAAATCGCCGAAGCCAACGCCAAGCTGACCAAGCCCTTCGACGAAGCGACGATTGCCAATGGCGATGCGACGACGGCGCCGCGCGAGCCCTCGCCATTCAATCCAGGCGATATTCACGGGCCGCCCTATCGCGCGGAATTGCTGGCCAAGGACATCGAACCCAAAGATATCAAGCCCAAGGACGTAAAAGAGGGTGAGTAACGACATCGACGATCGCAAGATGCCGCTGCTTGAGCATCTGATCGAGCTGCGCCGCCGGCTGATCTATTCGATCGGCTCATTCTTTGTGATCTTCATCGGCTGCTACCATTTCGCGCCGGAAATCTTCGGGTTTCTGACCCAGCCGCTGGGGCAGGTGCCGGAAGGCCTCGCGGCCCAGCGCCTGATCTATACTGGGCTGACCGAGGCGTTCTTCACCTATGTGAAAGTCGGTTTCTGGGCGGCGGCTTTTCTGTCGTTTCCGATCGTGGCGACACAGCTTTGGATGTTCATAGCGCCCGGCCTCTATCGTAATGAGCGCCGCGCCTTCCTGCCGTTCCTGGTCGCGACGCCGGTGCTGTTCTTCATGGGTGGCGCGCTCGTTTACTATTTCATCTTTCCGCTGGCGCTGAAATTCTTCGTCAGTTTTCAGACGCCGGGTAACGGCTCTGATCTGCCGATCAAGCTTGAGCCCAAGGTCGATCAATATCTGTCGTTGGTTACGACCCTGATCTTCGCGTTTGGTCTCAGCTTTGAGTTGCCGGTATTGCTGACGCTGCTCGCGCGGGTCGGCATCGTCAACTCGCAGATGCTGGTATCAAAGCGCCGCTACGCCATTGTCGGCGCGACCATCTTCGCGGCGATCGTCACACCGCCCGACGTGATCAGCCAGATCGGTCTGGCTGTCCCGCTATGCCTGCTCTATGAAATTTCGATCTGGAGCTGCCGTTACGTCGAACGCCAGCGTGCGCGTGCTCAAGCGGAAGCAGAGAAGGCGACGGACGAGTAGCTATCCGCCCTCGCCGAAACTCTGCACGAGGCTGCCCGCGACCAGGAACCAGCCGTCAACCAGCACAAAGAAGATCAGCTTGAAGGGCAGGGACACCGTCACCGGCGGCAGCATCATCATGCCCATCGACAACAGCAGTGATGCGACCACCATGTCGATGACCAGGAACGGAATATAGAGCAGGAAGCCGATCTCAAACGCGCGGCGTAATTCGCTGATCATGAAGGCCGGTACTAGGATGCGCAGCGGCGTATCGGCCGGGGTTGCCACCGGCGCCTGTTTCGAGACGTCGAAGAACAGCTTCAAATCCTTATCGCGGGCATGACGGATCATGAAGGCGTGCAGGGGCTTGATCGTCCGGGTTAATGCTTCGCCTTCGCTGATCTGCTCCTCGATCAACGGCTTTATGCCCTGATCGAAACACTGTTCGAAGGTCGGCGCCATGACAAAGGCCGTCAGGAACAAGGCGAGGCTGATCATCACCGAATTGGGCGGCGATGTTTGCATGCCGAGCGCTGAACGCAGGAACGACAAGACGACGACAATGCGCGTGAACGCCGTGACCATGACCAGGATCGACGGCGCGAGGCTGAGCACCGTCAGCAGCGCGAGGGTCTGGACGATGCGCGATGTCGTGCTGCCCCCGCCATCGCCCAAATCGACCGTCATCGATTGCGCCATCGCGTCAGGCGCCATCAGCAGCAAGCCGCCAAAGACGAGCGTCAGCACGCCTAAGACTACGCTGCTGGCGATCGCTATTCCGTTTACGCGCTTCTTAAAGGGGGCGCGGTTCCGGCTCATGATGACGTGTCCTTATCGGATAAAGTAATAGGCTCGGCGGTACCCGCGACGGTTTCGATCAACAGACTTTGTGCGAGCCCGACCAGCAAAAGATGTTCGGTTGTATCCCGCCGCACGAGGATTAGCCGATTTTTAGCGTCGACTGGGGTAATTTCCAAGATCGTCAGGCGTTTATTGCGCGCGACCGAAGTCTTGGGCGCCAGACCGAAGCGCCTGGCGGCGCGCGCGACAAGGCCAATCAGGCCCAGGACCAGCACCAAAGCAATGAAGGCGCGCAGCAGCGTCTCGTTATCCATGAAAACCACTAATCTGCTGCGACATCAGAATTGGCCCGCGATTTTACCATAGGCTGCGGCCGCCTGGCGCGCCGATACTTCGGCATCCGATTTCGCCAACATCGTCAACTGCTCGGTCAGCCGGTCGAAAAGTTCACGCAGTTCGATCATCGCCGGCAGGATGATCAATTGTTCCGATTTCGGCAGGGCGATGGCGCGATTGCACAGCCCCTCGAGCTCCGCCTGCAGATCCGTGAAATCGATCAACGCCCCGTCCTCGAGCGCTGCGATCGACTTGGCCACCGCTGCCGTCATCTGCGCGATCGCATCGATTAAGGATTGCAATGGACGGGGAGGCGTCACGGGTGGGTTCCGACCGGCGGCGGGGCTGAATTTTCAGGCACTTCCATCATGAAATCGGGCAAGGGCATGTTATTCAGCCGGTACAGATAATTCAGAATTTCCGCAACGGCTTCAAAACACGTCAACGGAATACGGGCGTCTAATTCGATCGCTGCCAGCATCTCCGCCAGATCCGCATCTTCGCGAACCTTGATGCCCGACTCGAAGGCAAGCGCCAGAATGCGTTCCGCAGTCGAACCATACCCGCTGGCGACGACTTTCGGCACATCGCCCTGGTCGGCTTTGAGTGCCACGGCGACCTGACGGCGGGCTTTTTTTGACCCGTTATCCTCGGTTCGGCTAGTCAAAAAGCATCCTCAAGCAGGTCGATAAATCAGTGAGCTAACATATTGTCATGGCATCGTCTTAACAAACTCTAAACCAAGCTCTAGGGTGGCCGCATAGGGTTCGATCTTTACGACTTATTAAGCTCAACTCGCTAGCCTTCCCGGCAGGCTTTGTAGTAGATACTCAAAAGCTGCGTAGATGAACGTCCCGGAGTTGACGGCATGGATCTGACCAAAGACGCGTTGTTTAAGCTGATGGATACCCGTATGGATTATCTCGGCGAACGGACGCGGGTGCTGGCCCAGAACATCAGCAATGCTGATACGCCTGGCTATCGGTCGATCGAAATGCGGCATGTCGACTTCATCCAGGCGCTGCATCGCGAAGCCCATATGATGCAGCCGACGATGACCAATGCCGCGCATCTGCCGCCGGTGACTGCGCCCAACAGGTTCGAGATCGACCGGCAAAAGCGTCCCTACGAAACGTCGCCCGATAAGAACGGCGTAGTGATTGAAGAACAGGCGGGCAAGCTGGCGCAGACGGCGGGCGATTTCAGTACGACAACGGCGCTGTACGGCAAATATCTAACCATGATCAAGCTGGCGATAAAATAGCGGGATCCGGCGCATTGCGTCGGGTTGTGATGGCGGGGGACTGAAAATGGATCTGAGTGCAGCGGTAAAGATTGCCTCATCTGGTATGAAGGCACAGGGAACGCGGCTGCGGGTGATTTCCGAAAATTTGGCGAACGCGGATTCGACGGCTCAGACGCCGGGCGGAGAGCCGTATCGCCGCAAGCTGATCACGTTTCGCAATATGCTCGACAAGGAAGTGAACGCAAAGCTCGTCCAGGTCGACAAGATCACGCCCGATCCCGGCGATTTTGAGCTGAAATACGATCCGCATCATCCGGCAGCCAATTCCGAAGGCTATGTCCTGACGCCGAACGTCAACCCGCTGATTGAAATCGGCGATATGCGTGAGGCACAGCGTAGCTATGAGGCCAATCTCGACGTCATCTCGGTGGCGAAAAGCATGCTGCAGAAGTCGATCGACATACTGAAGTCTTAGGGTTTTCTGGGCTCCACGCTGGTTCCGCCCGATACTGATTTAGGAGAGTAACCGATGGCCAATGTTAATCCCGCGAGTGCGATTGCCGCCTATAGCAGCACCGCCCGCGCCGCGATGCCCCAGGCGACAGCCGAAGGCATTCAGCAGGCGCCGGTCGGCCCGACTTTTTCGTCCATGGTCACCAGTGCGGCGGAAAGCGCCCTGCAGACCAGCAAGACAGCCGAGTCCATGAGCATGCAGGCCGTCGCCGGCAATGCCGAAATGAGCGATGTCGTGACCGCCGTCGCCAATGCCGAAGTGACGCTGCAGACGGTGGTGTCGGTTCGCGATCGCGTGGTGGCCGCGTATCAGGATATCATCAAGATGCCGATCTGACAATGGCTGGCCGGGGCGACCCTGAACCGGCCACGCCGTCGTCGATCGCAAGCCTGATTGCCTTACGCCCCTTGAGTACCCTGTCAAACGGGGCAGTGCGGAGCCATGAACGAAGCCGATCTTCTAGAACTGACGCGCGAGGCGATCATTGTTTTGATCCAGGTCGCAGGTCCTATGATGGTCATCTCGCTGGTGGTCGGTCTGGTGATCTCGCTCTTCCAGGCGCTGACCCAAATTCAAGAACAAACGCTGACCTTCGTACCGAAGATCGTCGTGATGTTTGTTTCCCTCCTCGTCCTTCTGCCGTTCATGCTGTCCACGCTCATCAGTTTTATGGAGCGTATTGTGGATCGCATCGTCAGTATCGGTTGAACGATCGGGGCGGGATCGGCTTGATGTGAGTACGGCCCATGACGCGCGAGATAATGGACCGGCTTCTGACGACCGAAATCTTCTCGATGATGCTCGTCTTCGCTCGTTTTGGTACGGCTTTTTCCCTGATGCCTGGATTTGGTGACACGACGGTGCCTGTGCGCGCGCGCCTACTGCTAGGGGTTGCGATCACCATCGTTGTGGCGCCAGTTCTGGCGCCCCAATTGCCCAAAATGCCGGGCAATGTGTTCGCGCTGCTGCTGATGCTCGGCGGTGAGGTTTTGGTAGGCGTGTTTTTGGGCACGATCCTGCGGCTGGGCGCCATGTCGTTGGATATCGCCGGCACAGTTATCAGCTTTCAGTCCGGCCTCTCGAGCGCCACAATTTTTAATCCGTCCCTGGCCGAGCAGGGCTCGCTGATCGCGTCGCTGCTGAGTGCGCTCGGCGTGATCGTCATTTTCGATACGAATCTATACCAATTGCTGCTGCGCGGAGTGATCGATAGCTACACGCTGCTATCGCCCGGCGCATTGCCGCCGATTGGCGATTTCTCTGAAGTCATCGTTCATACGTCGAGCCGGGTGTTCCAAGTTGGCGTTCAACTCGCAGCGCCGTTTCTGGTCACCGGACTGTTGTTGATGGTCGGATTTGGCTTGCTCGGGCGGTTGATGCCGCAGCTTCAGGTCTTCTTCGTGGCGCTGCCACTGCAGATGTTTTTGGGCTTCGTCGTGCTAGCGATCTGTTTGCCGGCGATGCTGCTGTTTTGGGCCGACTTCTATTCCGGATTGCTTGCCGGCATGCTGCAGCCGGGTTAGCGCATTATGTCGGAAGAGGCGGGCTCAAAAACAGAAGAACCAACAGCCAAGCGTCTTGCCGAGAGCCGGAAGCGTGGGCAGGTTGCGCAGTCGCGTGAGGTCAATCATCTGTTCATGCTAGGGGCCGCCAGCGTGGTCGTGCTGATTTTCGGCCCGTTGCTGATGACGCGCGTAATGACGCTGTGCCGCGCCTTCCTTGAACGTGCGCATGAATTGACGATCGAGTCCGACAGTCTTGCGCATCTCACGACAGAACTTCTGCTTGCGGTCGGCTTTGCTTTGTTCTTGCCCTTGCTGTTTTTGTTGGCGGCAGCAGTCGCTGGCAATCTGTCGCAAGTGGGTTTTCTGATCTCCAATCAGATCTTTGAGATAGACATCTCAAAACTCAGTCCGATCAAGGGCTTCGGACGCTTGTTTTCGATGCGTCAGGTCATTGAGCTGATCAAGTCGATGATCAAGATCGCGCTGGTGATGGCCGTCGCCTATGGCGCGCTGTGGCCGGCCATGACCAGTATCGACACGTTTGTCGGCGCCGATATGGCCGATACACTGTTGGAATTGCTGCATTTGATGAAGCGTTTTTTGATCGCCATCCTGTGCATGCTGCTCGCCCTGGCCGTGCTCGATTATCTTTATCAGCGCTGGGAGTTCGCGCGCAGCATGCGGATGAGCAAGCAGGAGCTTAAAGACGAGTACAAGCAGCAAGAAGGCGACCCGGTCATCAAAGCGCGCTTGCGGAAACTGCGCCTGGAACGGGCCAGAAAGCGCATGATGAAGTCGGTGCCGACCGCTACCGTGGTGGTGACCAACCCAACCCATTATGCCGTTGCACTCAAATATGATCGGACCATGACGGCGCCGCGGGTGGTCGCCAAGGGCATGGATTTGATCGCGCTGCGTATCCGGGATATCGCACGCGAGAATTCCGTGCCGGTGGTCGAAAATGCGCCGCTCGCGCGGACGCTGCATGCCATGGTCGAGATCGATCGCGACATTCTGCCCGAGCATTACAAGGCGGTGGCCGAGATCATCAGCTTTGTCATGAAGTTGAAAGCCAATGCCGTCGGTGCCGCCCGGATCGGGCCGCCGGTAGGGTAGCGCGATCATGGGCGGTTCCGACAATACAGCGGCGAGCAATCTTCCCAAATCGTCCGAGTCGTCCAGCATCATCTCCGTGACACGCCTGATCATGATCATCCTGGGCGTGGCGGCGGCCTGTAGCCTCGGCAGCGTCGTATGGGGTTCACCCTTGCTTCAGGTGCTGGGCGGCGTATCGGCGCTGGGCGTCTTGAGTGCGGTTATTCTGCTGATCCGCACCGGGTTTGCGACAGAAGCGGATGATCTCGGCGCCGATGAGGCCGTCGTCAGCAGCACTTTCGACGATCCGTTATTCCGCGCCTCGCCGATTGGCATCGCACGGCTTGATCCGGCCGGTCGGATCATCGATTTCAATGAGGCCTTTGCGCTCATGCTCGGCCTGCAGCAGGCGCGCCCGGACTGCCCGCCATTTATCGATTTCGTCGTGCTGGAGGATCACCCGAAGGTTGAGGCCGCTCTGCGCAGCGCCGCTCAGCGCCAGAATGTGATGAGCGCGCCAGAGCCGTCGGTAAAGCCAACCGAGGTGACACTGACCGCCCCCCGTAACCTGATCGTCTCGCTGCATATCGGCACTTTGCCGGGCCAGCCGCATATGGCCGAACAGATCCTGCATCTGATCGATGTGACCGCCTTTAAGGATCTGGAAAACCAGATTCTGCAATCGCGCAAGATGCAGGCAGTTGGACAGCTTGCCGGCGGGATTGCGCATGATTTCAACAATCTGCTGACCGCAATGATCGGGTTTTGCGATCTGTTGCTGCTGCGCCACCGCGCCGGCGATCAATCCTTCGCCGATATCATGCAAATCAAGCAGAACGCCAATCGGGCGGCGAGCCTGGTCCGGCAGCTCCTGGCGTTTTCGCGGCAACAGACGCTGCGACCGCGCGTGCTCGACATCACCGATACCCTGACCGAGCTGTCGCATCTGCTGCGCCGGCTGATCGGCCAGACTGTGGTGCTGAAGATGGTGCATGGCCGCGATCTCGGCCTCGTCAAGGTCGACCAGGGGCAGTTCGAGCAGGTCGTGATCAATCTTGCCGTCAACGCGCGCGACGCCATGCCCAATGGCGGCTCGCTGACCATCAAGACGCAGAATGTCACGATCACCGAGCCGATCGCCTTCGCCCATGAAACGATGCCGCCCGCCGAATATGTGCAGATCGAGGTCATCGACAGCGGTACCGGCATCGAGGATGGTGTGATCAGCCGCATCTTCGAGCCGTTCTTCACGACCAAGCCGGTTGGATCGGGTACCGGCCTCGGCTTGTCCACAGTCTACGGCATCGTGCGCCAGACCGATGGGTTCATTGCCGTGAAAAGCGCGCTTGGCCATGGCACGCTATTCACCATCTATCTGCCGCGCTATGCCGGCCCGGCGCAGATCGAGGAACGGGCGGACGAGACGGAGCGTGCTGATATCGATACCACCGGCACCGGCACGATCCTGCTGGTCGAGGACGAGGACCCGGTGCGGCTGTTCACGGGCCGCGCCTTGCGCAACAAGGGCTACCGCGTCCTCGAAGCACGCTCGGGCGAGGCTGCGATCCAATTGCTTGATGGCTGTGACGAGCAGATCGACATGCTGATCACCGATGCGGTGATGCCGGTGATCGACGGACCGACGCTGATCAAGCTGGTCCGCCAGCACCGGCCTGAGATTAAGGTGATCTGCATATCGGGTCATACCGACGAGGCGTTGCGCGCCAGCATCAGTAGCGCCGGCGACGTTCTATTCCTGGCTAAGCCCTTTAGTTTGAAGCAATTAGCGACCTGCGTGAAGGAACGTTTAGCTGGCGGAGTGCTGCCCTAGGCTGTAGGGTATGGGCAATTCGATACGCATTGATTGTATTGCGGGGATGCTCATGCGGTTTTTCTGGACGGCCTGTCTTGTTATGCTTGTTGCCGCCGGCGCCGCCCGAGCAGAGCCTCCCCCCGTCGAAGCCTATGCGGCACTACCGTTTCAACAGATGCGCCTGTCGCCGGACGGGTCGAAAATCGCTGCCATTATCGCGGTTGGCGGGCGTGAACGGCTGGCGGTCTTTCCGATCCATCCGCTGGGCAAACCGATTTCCCGGGGAACTGC
The DNA here is from genome assembly GCA_903931835.1 of uncultured Elstera sp. GTDB lineage: Bacteria > Pseudomonadota > Alphaproteobacteria > Elsterales > Elsteraceae > CAIZEE01. The sequence goes on along the minus strand of CAIZEE010000242.1, from coordinate 7,824 downwards.
CGAGCTGGAACCAAATTGGTTCGTCTGGAAATCCAACGATACGCTTATCGCCAGTATGAGATTCAGTACACGAGAGCGGGGCGTTTCAGTCGAGCACAGAAGGCTGCTGTCGATCTCTTCGGATTTCGAGGTTCAGAAGAACCTCGTCACCAGCCAGTTGTTCTCGCAGCGCTATCAGGACAAAGTCATCAGTCTATTGCCGGGCGATCCAGACAACATTCTCGTCGAGATTAACGACTACGAGACCGCAGCGAAGGGAAGGTATCCAGCCGTTTACAGGATCAAAGCCGATGCAAGCCAAGTGTCCAAGGTCGTGCGCGAAACTGACTATGTGGAAAGCTGGCTGGCAGAACCACACGGCTTGGTTCGGCTGGGTCACCGTATCTTACAGTCAGACGGCCAATTCATCGTCAGAGATCATGAGGACGATCCTTGGCGCACCATCTTTCATGATGATTTGATCACGGGGACCCGGACCGAACCAATTGCTTTTTCTGCGACAGATCCCAAGATCCTCTATGTGTCCTCGGAGCGCGACACCGGTCGGTCGGCGATCTGGGAAATGAATACTGATACAGGAGCGTTCATAGGCGTCAAAGCTGCTGACGACCATGATCCTGTGTCGCCGATCAAACGGTACGAGCAATTGGTCGGCTATCACGTCGGTTTGGAGGAGGGTATTAACGGTTACTTCGACGCCGGTTGGCAGGCAGATTACGTCAAATTGGGCAGAGCGCTGCCTGGCCGTAAGATACAGATTATTGATCGTACGGACGATGGAACGCGGCTACTCGTGCAAAGCGAGAAGGGAGCTGAACCGTCGGAATATTGGGTGCTCGATCGATCGTCCACGCCGGCTGAACTAAAACGCGTAGCGGGTGACTATGAACGGATCGATCCTGCTCAAGTCGCACCCGGCTCCTATAAATCCTTTGTTGCTCGGGACGGACGCTCCATCCCTGTACTCGTGACGCTACCGATTGGTTATAGCGCTGGTCCTATTCCGTTTGTTGTCCTTCCTCATGGCGGACCAAGCGCGCGCGATCTGCATAATTTCAATTATCTGGCCCAGTTTCTTGCCAGCCGTGGTTACGGCGTGCTCCAGCCGCAGTTTCGCGGCTCGACCGGTTATGGGGCCGAATTCGAGCGAGCTGGATACGGGCAATGGGGCCTGAAAATGCAGGACGATGTGACCGACGCCACGCATTGGGCGATCGATCAGAAGATGGCGGATGCGCAGCATATCTGCATTTTGGGAGCCCACCCGGGCTATGGCGGTTACTCCGCGTTGATGGGAGCAATCAATGAACCATCCTTGTATCGATGCAGCATCGCGGTAGCGCCGTTCACCGATTTGCCGCGTCTTGTCGCCGGGTACCGCAACCGCGCATTCCACGATCTATGGATACCTCGCCTGGGCGCCGATCGCGACCTGCTGGGTGACACCTCGCCGGTGAACCATGCGGACCAAATCCAAGGTCCTGTTCTGCTTATTCACGGCGGCAGGGATATTTACGTACCGATAAATTTCTCCGAGGATATGGAGTCGGCGCTTAAGAGCGCTCACAAATCGGTCAAACTCGACTACCACGAAGAACAGGATGACCTTTTCCTGCGCGAGTCCGATCGGGCTCAGATGCTGAAAACAGTGGAGGCCTTCCTCGCGACGAATCTGGGGCCGGGGTTTCAGGTTGGGGCGGTAAGCCCGTCGTCGGGGCGTTGAGATGTTGTTTTCCACACGAATTTTCTATGCGGCGTGTCTTTTTGGGATCCTTGCCGCCAGCGCCGGCCGCGCAGAACCACCTCCTGCGGAGGCTTATGCGGCACTACCGTTTCAACAGATTCACCTATCCCCGGATGGAACAAAGCTCGCCATAGTGGCGGCCGCCAACGGTAACTACCGGCTTATGGTGTTCCCAGTCCGTAAGGGAGCAAAACCGGCCTCTGTCGATATGGGGCCGTGCCAGCCGGATTTTTTTGTTTGGAAGACGGATCAGACCCTCATTGCTGGTTTGCGATTTATTACGACCAAGCGAACCGAATATCCCAGTGTGGAAAGGCGCCTGTGGGCGTTTTCGGCTGATCTGAGCGAGACCAAGGACCTGATTCATGCTCCGAAGACCGGTTACTTTCCTCCCCCTTCTAATCAAGACAGGGTTATCAGCCTTCTGCCGAATGATCCCGAGCATGTCTTGGTGCCGCTGTGGGGCGGCATCTATCTTGTCGACATCCATGGCGGGCCCCTCAAACGAATTTTAGAGACCCATTCGTTCGGCGTGATCGATTGGTTGGCTGACCCGCAGGGAGTCGTTCGCTTGGAGCGGCGTATCGACAGGGCGAAACAGGAAGTTATCACGCGGCTAAACCCGGACGACTTGTTCCATCCGATTTTTCGCGACGATCTCAATAACGGCACCATTTTCAACGCGGTTGCCTTCTCGGCGACGGATCCGAAACTGCTTTACGTGGTTTCTGATCGTGAAACGGGCCGAGGCGCAATTTGGGCGGTCGATGCCGATACGGGAAATTTTCTTCATGTCGTGGCGGCGGACGACAAGGATCGCGTTGGTGCCATTGTTCACGACAACAGACTTGTCGGATATGAGGTCGGCCTGGACGAGGGCCGCTTCACTTATCTTGATGCTGGGTGGCAGGCGGTTTTTCTGGCGGTGAAAAAGGCGCTGCCAGATCGTTACTTGAGAATTATCGAGCAGACTGCCGATGGCGCGCAGTCGCTGATCATATCGCAAAAGGGCGTTGAGCCTTCTGAATATTGGGTGCTTGATCGGTCTGGCGAAAAGGTACAGTTGCTCAATGTCGCCAGAAATTATGAGGATATTGACGCAGCGCATGTGGCGCCGGTCCGCCGAACGTCATTCACCGCGCGCGACGGTCTTCAGATCCCGGCTCTTGTGACGCTGCCGGTTGGCTATGAGAGCGGTCCAATTCCCTTTGTCGTTTTGCCTCATAATGGGCCGACGGGACGGAGCGTCTACGCGTTCAATTATCTCACTCAATTTCTCGCCAGCCGTGGCTACGGCGTTCTTCAGCCGGAATTTCGCGGCTCGACTGGACATGGGCCCGCCTTTGAACGGGCGGGTTTTGCGGAATGGGGCTTGAAGATGCAGGACGACGTCACCGACGGGACGCGTTGGCTGGTGGATCAAAAGCTCGCTGATCCTCAGCGCATGTGCATCGTTGGTTGGGGCTATGGCGGCTATGCATCTTTGATGGGGGCGGAGAAGGAACCGTCGCTCTATCGATGCAGCGTCGCGATTGCCCCATTCACGGATATCCGCCGCATGGTCAAAAAGATGAGGTTCTACTATTTCAGCGACGCCAATCTTCCAAGAGTTGGCAACGATAACGACGTCCTTGACGATACGTCACCCGCCAAAAATGCTGAAAAAATACAAATTCCGGTCCTGCTGATTCATGGCCGCAAGGATTACAATGTACCGGTCCTTGAAACCGAGGATATGGAGGACGCGCTGAAAAGCGCCAAGAAATCGGTGAAGACGATCTACTTCGATGAAGAAGACCACTTCTTCATGCATGAAGGCGATCGCACAGCATTGCTGAAGGCGGTCGAGGCGTTCCTCGCGACCAATCTAGGACCGGGTTTTACCGGCGCCGGCACAACTGCCTCAGCGGCCCACTAATAAAGGCCGGCCACTCAGCGCGCCTGTGTTCATCAAATGTTCCTTGCATAACGAGAACAGAACAGGTACAAACAACCCACGGTATGGCTTAACCGGGTGATCGGCAGCGTTGCCTTGCGCGGCATTGCATCGTCGGATGCCCTATGAAATAACGGGGGTTCATTATGACCGCGCAACTGCGCCTCATCGAAAAAGACGCCATGGATAAGAACAAAGCACTGGATGCCGCGCTCACCCAGATCGAGCGGGCGTTCGGCAAGGGATCGATTATGAAGCTCGGCGCCCGCGCTGAGCCGGTAGAGGCGGATGTCGTGTCCAGCGGGTCGCTCGGTCTTGATATCGCGCTCGGCATTGGTGGCCTGCCGCGGGGCCGGATCATCGAGATTTACGGCCCTGAATCATCGGGTAAGACAACGCTGGCGCTGCATGTCATTGCCGAGGCGCAGAAGGCCGGCGGCACCTGCGCCTTCGTCGATGCCGAACATGCGCTCGATCCAGGCTATGCCAGGAAACTCGGCGTCAATATCGACGAGCTTCTGATCTCGCAGCCCGACGCCGGCGAACAGGCGCTGGAAATCACCGATACGCTGGTGCGCTCCGGCGCGATCGACGTGCTGGTGGTCGACAGCGTGGCAGCCCTGGTGCCGCGCGCTGAATTGGAAGGCGAGATGGGTGATAGCCATGTCGGCCTGCAGGCGCGGTTGATGAGCCAAGCTTTGCGCAAGCTCACCGGGTCAATTTCGCGCTCGCGCTGCATGGTCATTTTCATCAACCAGATCCGCTTGAAGATCGGCGTGATGTTCGGCAATCCGGAAACCACTACCGGCGGCAATGCTCTGAAATTCTATGCTTCCGTTCGTCTCGATATCCGCCGCATTGGTGCGGTAAAGGAACGCGACGAGGTGATCGGCAACCAGACGCGCGTCAAGGTGGTCAAGAACAAGATGGCGCCGCCGTTCCGCGTTGTCGAATTCGACATCATGTATGGCGAGGGCGTGTCCAAGGTGGGTGAGCTGGTCGATCTCGGCGTCAAGGCCAACATCGTCGAGAAATCCGGCGCCTGGTTTTCCTATGACGGGACCAGGATCGGGCAGGGGCGGGAGAACGCCAAGACCTACCTGCGCGAGCATCCGGAGATGGCGAACGCGATTGAGGCTGCCATACGCGCCAACGCCAATGGCGTTGCCGGCGCTATGCTCGGCGATAGCGGCGATTTCTCGGCAGGCGATAGCAGTTCAGAATGAGGATTGCGTGTGATCGGGAACGTCCTGATCACACGTAACCTTTCCCCTGGCAGGTGATCTGATCTAAGCTCCGGCCCAAATGGCGCTAAGCCAGACAGACATTCTGATCAGGACCGAACATGCTCACCACCAACGATATCCGCAGCACCTTCCTGTCGTATTTCGAGCGCAACGGACATCGCATCGTGCCCAGCAGCCCGCTGGTGCCGCGCAACGATCCGAGCCTGCTGTTCACCAATGCCGGGATGGTGCAGTTCAAGAACGTCTTTACCGGTGTGGAAAAGCGCGATTATGCGCGCGCCGTGACCTCGCAGAAATGCGTGCGCGCCGGCGGTAAGCATAACGATCTGGAGAATGTCGGCTATACCGCCCGGCATCACACCTTCTTTGAGATGCTCGGCAATTTCTCGTTCGGCGATTATTTCAAGGAACACGCGATCGAGCTTGCGTGGCATCTGATCACCCGCGAATACGGGCTTGATCCCGAGCGGCTTTTGGTCACCGTCTACCATACGGATGAAGAGGCGTTCGGCCTGTGGAAGCGTATCGCCGGCCTGTCCGACGACCGGATCATCCGCATCTCGACTAATGATAATTTCTGGATGATGGGTGATACCGGCCCGTGCGGCCCGTGTTCGGAAATCTTCTACGATCACGGAGACTCGATCCCGGGGGGGCCACCCGGCAGTCCGGATGAGGATGGCGACCGGTTCATCGAGATCTGGAACCTGGTCTTCATGCAGTACGAGCAGGTGGCGGGCGGCGAGCGGCTGCCTCTGCCGCGCCCGTCGATCGATACCGGCATGGGGTTGGAGCGTCTGACCGCCGTCCTGCAGGGTGTACACGACAATTACGACATCGATTTGTTTCAGGCGCTGATCCATGCCTCGGCCGATGCCAGCGGCGTTGCGGCGTCGGGTTCAGCATTGGTGTCCCACCGGGTGATCGCCGATCATCTGCGCGCCTCCTCCTTCCTGCTGGCCGATGGCGTTCTGCCCTCCAATGAGGGACGTGGCTATGTGCTGCGCCGGATCATGCGCCGCGCCATGCGGCACGCGCATCTGATCGGCTGCCGCGATCCGCTGCTCTATCGCCTGGTGCCCGCCTTGGTGCAGCAAATGGGGCTTGCTTTTCCCGAGCTGGCGCAATCATCCAAACTGATCGGCGAGACGCTGTATCTGGAGGAAACCCGCTTCAAGCAGACGCTGGATCGCGGGTTGAAGCTGCTCGACGACGAAACCCGCAAGCTTGGCAAGGGTGCGACCCTGCCGGGCAGCGTCGCCTTCACGCTTTACGACACGTTCGGTTTCCCACTCGACCTTACACAGGACGTGCTGCGGGGCGAGGGACGGACGGTCGATCTCGCCGGTTTTGACAGCGCCATGGCGGAACAGCGCCAACGCGCCCGCGCCGCGTGGAGCGGCTCCGGCGAGGCGCAGACCGAAACAATCTGGTTCGATCTGAAGGAACGTTTCGGCGCGACCGAATTTCTGGGATATGCGACGCTCAAGGCTGAGGGCAAGATTGTCGCCCTCGTCGTGGACGGCCAGCCGGTTGAACGGGCGGATGCGGGCCAAGAGGTCTCTGTGATCGTCAACCAGACGCCGTTTTATGGCGAATCGGGCGGTCAGCAAGGCGATGCAGGCATTGCCGAGGGATCGGGCGGCCGGCTGGTGGTGCGGGATACGGCAAAGAAGCTGGGCGCCGTCTTCGTACATCAGGGCATTGTCGAGACCGGCACTTTGAAAATCGGCGATGTCTTGACGCTTAGCGTCGATGCCGAACGGCGTGACAAGCTACGCGCCAATCATTCGGCCACCCACTTGCTGCATGAAGCGCTGCGCCGCCAGCTCGGCCCCCATGTAACGCAGAAGGGGTCGCTGGTCGCGGCTGATCGGTTGCGCTTCGATATCAGCCATAACAAGCCGTTGACGGCGGAAGAGCAGAAAGCGGTTGAGGACGAGGTCAATCGCCGCATCCGCCTGAACGGCGAAGTCACGACCCGGTTGATGACGCCCGAAGAAGCTGTCGCGGCTGGCGCGTTGGCGCTGTTTGGCGAGAAATACGGCGACGAGGTGCGCGTGCTCGCCATGGGTGGCGATGGCGAGGAGCGCTATTCCGTCGAACTCTGCGGCGGCACCCATGTCGCGCGCACCGGTGATATCGGCCTGTTCAAGCTCATTGGCGAAGGTGGTGTCGCCGCCGGCATCAGGCGCATCGACGCGCTGACCGGGGCGGCCGCCTTGGCGCATGTGACCGAGGAGGAGGGAACGCTGAGCGAGCTTGCCGCACAGCTTCGCGCACCCGTGGCGGAGCTGCCGGGCCGCATCGCGACGCTATTGGAAGATAAAAAGCGGCTTGAGCGTGAATTGCTGGACGCCCGCAAGGCGCTGGCTTCGGCTCCCGGCGACGGCGGCGGCCCCGCATTCAAGACGATCGCCGGCGTTCAATTCGCAGGCCGTCAGGTCGAGGGCGTGGCGCCGCGTGAGCTGAAGGGGCTGGTTGATCAGATTAAGCAGCAGATCGGCTCCGGAATTGTCGCAATCGCAGGATCTGATGAGGGCAAGGCGTCGCTGGTGATTGGCGTAACGGAGGATCTGGTGGCGCGGTTCAGCGCTGTCGATTTGGTTTTCGATCTTGGCGGTGGCACGCTTGATGTTACCATTCTTGAAATGGGATGGGATGCGGGACAAAAGGCCAGTACATTTGAAGTTTTAGCCACCTGCGGGGAAAATCAACTTGGCGGCACGGACATGGATAATGTGCTTATTGATTACATCATTAATGAATTTAAGAAAGAAACAGGCATAGACCTTAAGAACGACAAAATGGCTTTTCAGCGTCTTCGTGAAGCTGCTGAAAAAGCAAAGGTGGAACTTTCAAGCACCATTTCGACAGATATAAATTTACCGTTTATT
>CAIZEE010000241.1 GCA_903931835.1 uncultured Elstera sp. | reverse complement strand
GGTGCTAAGGATGGCGACGCGCTGCTGATGGCCAATTTCCGCGCCGACCGGGCGCGCGAGATACTGGATGCCTTGGTCGAGCCCGATTTCGACGGTTTCAAGCGTAACCGCGTCGTCTCCTTCCAGGCCGCCCTCGGCATGGTCGATTATTCCGACACGTTAAGCCAGCGCCTCGGCGTGTTGTTCCAGCCGGAGAAGATCGAGCACACGCTGGGCTCGGAAATCGCCGCATCGGGCTTAAAGCAACTGCGCATCGCCGAGACCGAGAAATACGCCCACGTCACCTTCTTTCTGAATGGCGGGCGTGAGGCGCTGTTTGCCGGCGAGGATCGCATCATGATCCCGAGCCCGCGCGTCCGGACCTATGATCTGCAGCCGGAAATGTCGGCCTTCGAGGTGACCGATCGGCTGGTCGAGGCGATCTCGTCGGGCAAATACGATTTCATCGCGGTCAACTACGCCAATGGCGACATGGTCGGCCATACTGGCGATGTGAAAGCCGCAACACGTGCGGTTGAGGCGCTGGATACCTGTATCGGGCGGATTTGCGATGCGGTGGATGTCGCGGGTGGATGCTTGCTGATCACCGCCGATCACGGCAATGTCGAAACCATGGTCAATCCAGAGACTGGTGCCCCGCACACCGCCCATACGCTGAACCTGGTGCCGGCTATCCTGGTCAACGGCCCGGACGAAGTCGTCAAGCTCGGCAATGGCCGGTTGGCTGATATTGCGCCGACGGTTCTGCAGCTCATGCAGCTGAAGCAACCCTCGGTGATGACCGGCACATCCTTGCTGCAGATGGTGGCCGAACCACGCCGGCGCGCCTCGGTCGGTGACTAGACAGCTCGCCGCCACCTTCCTAATCGCGCTAGCACTCCTCGGGGGCGCGGCCAAGGCGGCGCAGTCACCTGAAGAGGTGAAGCGCGCCGAGCTTAAACGGCTCGAGCAGGAGCTCGACGACAGCCGCAAGCACCAACAGGAACTCGATCAAGCGGCCACCGCCTTGCATGGCGAGATCGAGGGGCTGCGGCAGCAATTGGTCCTGGCCGGTCAGACCGCACGGGAGAAGGAGGCGGGCTTAAGCGGGCTCGAGGCATCGCTCGCCGGGCTGGAGCGCGACCAGGCGGCTAAGCGCGCAGCACTTGATCAGCGTCGCCAGCAGATCGGCCAACTCGTCGGGGCATTGCAACGCCTCGCCATGCACCCACCCGAAGCCATGCTGGCCCTGCCGCAGCCGCCGACCGACACGGTGCGAGGCGCCATATTGATGGCCTCGACCTTGCCATCGCTCGACCAGCAGGCGCGGGACCTGCGCCGGCAATTGGATGAGTTGAAACATCTAGAAGCGACTATCCAGCACCAGCGTGCTCAGGTCGAGACGGCATCCGGCACGCTCGCCGGGCAGCGCCGCGAGATCGAGGCGCTGCTGGCGCAGAAGGCGCAGCTTGAACAGAAGAATGAGGTCGAGGGCCGCGTGCTGACCCTCAAAGTTGCCCAGATGGCGGCCTCTGCCGGCACATTGCACGAACTGATCGACAAGCTGACGGCGGAGCGCGAGCAGGCCCAGCAAGCGGCCGCTGTCGCCGGCCCGTCGGCGATCCGTCCGCCGTCTGGCGGCTCCGGTGTGGGCGAAGCGGTGGTGACGATGAACGCGCCACGCACCCTGCCGGCGGCCGGGAAGATCCTGCTTGGCTACGGCCAGGACAATGAATTCGGCGTGACGGCGCGGGGACTTACCATTGAGACGCGCAGCGAAGCAACGATCGTATCGCCGTCTGCCGGCCGCGTATTGTTCGCCGGCCCGTTTCGGGGTTACGGGCAAATCTTGATAATCGAACACGCAGAGGGATATCATAGTTTGATCGCTGGCATCGGGCGCATCGACAGCATTGTCGGTGCCCAGGTCGCGGCTGGCGAGCCGGTTGGCGCAATGGCGCCATCAAACGGTCGCAATCCGACGCTGTATTTTGAATTGCGCCGCTTCGGTCAACCGCTCAATCCGCAGCCATGGTTGACGATGCAGCGAACGAGGTAGGGAGCGGCTATGAAATTTCGCGACATGATTACTCTGCAGAAGTATCGCAGATTGCGCACCTGGACCGCCGCGATCGCCCTCGTGGGCGTCGGCTCGGCAGGTACGCTGCTGTTGCAGCCGGCCTATCTGCGGGCGGAGGATGCAGCACCGCCGGCCGCATCGGGGAAGAACGGCGACACCTATAAGCAGCTCAATCTGTTTGGCGAGGTCTTCGAAAAGGTTCGCGCCGAATATGTCGAGCCGGTCACCGATGAGACGCTGATCGAAAACTCGATCAACGGCATGTTGAGCTCGCTCGATCCGCATTCGAGCTATCTCAACGCCAAGAACTACAAGGACATGCAGGTCCAGACGCGCGGCGAATTCGGCGGCCTCGGCATTGAGGTCACGCTCGATAACGGCGTCGTCAAGGTGGTCTCGCCGATCGACGATACCCCCGCCTCGCGTGCCGGGGTGAAGCCGGGCGATCTGATCATCCAGATCAACGCGGAACCGGTTACCGGCCTCAGCCTCAACGAGGCGGTCGAGAAGATGCGCGGCCCGGTGAACAGCGATATCAAGCTGACGCTGAAACGCGAGGGCAAGGATCCGTTCGACGTCACCTTGACCCGCGCGATCATCAAGATCGACAGCGTGAAGGCGGAGCTTAAAGGCGACATCGCCTATATCCGCATCAGCTCGTTCAGCGAGCAGACCGATTCGGGCCTCAACAAACTGTTCCAGAAGGTGAAGGACGAGGCTGGCGGCAAGTTGCGTGGCGTCGTACTCGATCTGCGCAATGATCCGGGCGGGCTGCTCGATCAGGCGATCCAGGTCTCCGACGCGTTTCTGGAAAAGGGCGAGATCGTCTCGACCCGTGGGCGCCGGGCTGAGGAAACTCAACGCTTCAACGCGCGTCCAGGCGACATCACCGGTGGCCTGCCGGTCGTCGTCCTGATCAATGGCGGTTCGGCATCTGCGTCGGAAATCGTCGCAGGCGCCTTGCAGGACCATCATCGCGCGATCGTGCTGGGCACCAAGAGCTTCGGCAAGGGCTCGGTCCAGACGATTATGCCGCTGCCCGGCCATGGCGCCATCCGCCTGACCACGGCGCGCTATTTCACGCCGTCTGGCCGTTCTATCCAGGCGGTCGGCATCGAGCCCGATATCATCGTGCCGGCGGCGAAACTTGAGGTGCTGGATGAAGGTCAGTTCCGCCATGAGGCCGATCTCAAGGGCGCGCTGAAGAATCCGAATAATCCAAAGGCCGGCGCAGCCGCTAAGCCTGCCGATGCCAAGCCCTCGGATGCGGCACCCGCGACCGGTGCGGAAGGCAAGCCTTCGACCGATGCGGGGGCGACAGCAGCACCGGTGGTAGCGTCGATCACCTCGCCAGACGATTATCAACTCGCCCGCGCGATCGATCTGCTGCACGGAATTACGCTGTATACGTCGCGAGCGTCGGACTAGAGTGCGAGCGTTTCAGGTTCCTTTAACCTGAAACGTGAATCGCCCTCTATTTCATGGCGGCAGGGTCTGATTCACGGTTCAATTTGAACGAAATGAACCTAAACTGGTCTTGGTGAGTACGCCTGTGCGGGGGTGATGTGTGACCTACGAAGCTTATGGCGATGATGGGGAGAGTGGGGGCGGTCGCGGCGGTTTGATAACCGCATGGCTGTTGTTCATCGCCTTGCTGCTGGGTGTTGCGGCGTGGTTGTTTGCGAAAGCGGCCGATACGAGCCAGCACTCCGCTGTGCCCATGGTCCGCATGATGCTGCCCGAACAGGTCGGCGAAACGACGCGCTCCGACGGCACAACCAGCATGGCGGAGGCTGCACCCGCCGCGCCGCCGGTTGCGGCACCGCCTGCACCCGTCGTATTGCCGCCCACCACGACGGGCAAGCTCGTTCCTAAGCCGCCAAAGGATAGCGGTCCTGATGCGCCGCCGGCGCCTCGCGCGGCCCCAAGGGGTGAGGGCGTGAGTATAGCGCCTTTGCCCGTGCCAACACCGGCCCCGGTCGCGCAGACCCCCGCTCCGCAGCCTGCGCCGGCTGCGGGCCCCCAAGTCGCTGCCGTTCCGGCACCGGACGCCAGTGCCGCCGATCATCTGCCCCTGCCGCACGGCCCTAACCAGGCTTTGCTGGCCTCGGCTACTTACGGGCAATTGCCGATTATCGGGCCGGATGGCGCGATGCCTTGGAAATATTACCAGAAGCCCTTTGCCGAGAGTGATCGCCGGCCGCGCGTCGCCGTGGTGGTGACCGGGCTTGGCTTGAATGCAACCCTGACCCAGGCGGCGATCTCCCGTCTGCCCGGCAGTGTGACACTCGCCTTCGATCCCTACGCCGATGGGCTGAATGAATGGATGTCCCGCGCCCGCGCTCAGGGTCATGAGGTGCTGATCGGTGTGCCCATGGAGCCCTTGGATTATCCTGAAAGCGATCCCGGCCCGGCGACGCTGCTGACCTCTCTTACCAACACCGACAACAAGCAGCGCCTGGAATGGACGCTGGCCCGGGCGACCGGTTATGTCGGCGTCGTTGGCGAGGCTGGATCGCGCTTCCTGACATCACCCAAGGACGTGCTGCCGTTATTTGACCAGCTAAAGCAGCGCGGGTTGCTTTATGTCGACAATATGCCGGCCAGCCAATCGCGCATCGGTCGCATCGCGCGTGACCTTGGACTGGCGCGCGCCTTGGACGATCTCGACATTGATACCGATCCCAGTGCGGCTGCGATCAACAGCAAGCTGCTGGAGGTTGAAAAGATCGCCAAGGCCAAGGGGCAGGCGGTCGCCTTTGCCTCGCCAATGCCCGGTACCTTCAAGGAATTGGAGAGTTGGACAGCGCATTTAAGCGCGCAGAACCTCGTCCTGGCGCCTATTACAGCCGTGGTCAATCGCCAGGCCGACGCGCCTTGAGCGAACCCAAATACCGGGAAGGCGTCGGCTTGGTCGTGATCAATGCCGACCGTCTGGTATTGATTGCCCAGCGTATCGATAACCCTGGCGAGGCCTGGCAGATGCCCCAAGGCGGTATCGATGCCGGCGAGACGCCGGAAGAGGCAGCGTTGCGCGAAATGAAAGAAGAAATCGGCACCGACAAGGCGGTGATTATCGCGACCTCCGCCGAATGGCTATCCTATGATCTGCCCGACGATCTATGGCCCAAGCTGTGGCACGGGCGGTATCGCGGCCAGAAGCAGAAATGGTTTGCCCTGCGCTTCGAAGGCGAAGACAGCGACATCGATATTGCGACCGAGCATCCGGAATTTTCGCGCTGGAAATGGGCGACGCCAGCCGAGGCGATCGACAGCATCGTTCCATTCAAACGCGATCTGTATCGCGCGGTCTTCACAGAGTTTGCAGGGTTTGTGAGCGGGTGATCGTGGGCGGCGATTCATACGATCTGCTGGATCTCGGACCGATGCTGCGCACCCGGCAGGATTTGATGGTGGCCGGCATGTCCGACGAGGCGGACAGCTTATTGGCCGGGATCGTCGAGTTCCTGAATACCAAGGTTAGCAATAACCTGCTGATTGCCGAGGCGAAGATGCGGGACGATCCGGCCTATGCAAGCCAGTGTCTGTTGCAAGCCATGTTGGTCATCAGAGTTTATGAACCCTATGTCGGCCCCCTGTCCAATACGACTGGGCAATGCCTGACGACCACGGCCCGGTTTTGCAGTTCGCTTGGCCAGGCTGAAGCCGCAGAGATTGCGGGGCATATGGCGTCGGCTGATTTCCGGCCGTATTACCCGATCTCCGTTTCCTGCCAGATCGGCATTCTTGATGGGATCTATCAACATTGTTTTGGCCGTCGGAGCCAGGGCCAATTCGTCGAGATCGGGGCGTATGACGGCGAGACATTCAGCAATACCTGCGGTCTCGCCGATCTTGGCTGGCGCGGTTTGTATATCGAGCCCATGCCGGCGTCATTCGAGCGCTGCCGTGCGCGCCATGCTGGCAACGCCGCCGTAACGACGCTGAATCTGGCGATTGGTGCTGCCGATGCCGTAGCCTTCATGATGGATGAAGGGCCGCTGACGCATATAGCTCAGGCGCCTCAACAGGGCGCGGTCGAAGTGAAAATCCGCCGGCTTGACGACGTGCTGACGGAACAGGGTATTGCGGTTGGCTTCGACCTGATGGTGGTTGATGTCGAAGGCTTCGAGGAGGCGGTATTTGCCGGCTTTGATCTCCAGCACTGGCATCCGTCAGTGATGATCGTCGAGATATCGGAGTTTGCTCCGCCGGATGCAGGGAAGGCGGCGATAGCGCAAAGGCTTCGGGCAACGGGGTACCGTCTGTTGTATCAGGACGCCGTTAACAGCGTATATGTACTGGACCCCGCGCGCAGCTGAGAGGTTGTAAAACGCCTCGCCGCATGGTCTTACAATGGGCGTGCAATTTGTCCGCTCATAACTGGTTGGTGAGGCGACGAATTTGCCGACTCGAGACGGGCAACCTGTCCTTAGCATCTGTATTCCGACGTATAACCGGTCGGACATGCTCGTCTCCTTGCTGGAAGATTTGGACCGGCCAGGGTTCCTGCCGTTCGAGTTCGATGTAATCGTCACCGATAACGCGTCACCCGATCCGGGTTACGCCGAGATTGCCTGTTACAAACCCAGTCATTATCGCCTCTCTTATTACCGACGGCCGACGAATATCGGCGCTGAGCCGAATGTCTTCGGCGGCCTCAGGATGGCGAATGGCGAGTTCTGTCTCTATGTCGGCGACGATGACCGCCTCATCCCAGAAATGGTTGCCGAGATCGTTCGCGAGCTGCAAGCCGATGACGGTGCGGCAGTCGGATTTGCCGCCTGGCAGGCCTACGATCTCGTCGATCACAGGGTGATCCATAACGATTGCGCCTTTGAAGATGCTCGCTTCGAGTTTGCCGAGGCGGAGATCATGCTCGAGTGGCTGATGAGCCTTGCGATGAACCACCCGGAACACGCTATCTACCGAACATCGGCAATTCGTCGTTGCCTGTTCCCGCCGATCAGCCTGACGGCGACGATACTTCATCTCGAACGGCTGATCCGCTTTGGTGCCGTCCGGTTTTTCAGCCGGCCCTTCCTCAATCTTGTCGGTCGGCACCCGGCCGAGCCCGGCGTCAATCGGATGACGAATGGCAGCAATCAGGGGTCAACCGGATGGCATCGCCAGCTGCATAGTTTTGCAGTGATCTATGCGCGGCTGGCGGGGAAGCCGCTTTTCCAGGGAACCGGGCTGGCGGCGTCGAATACGATGTTCGTCGCTTTCTGCAATGCCCTGTTGGATGCGCAGCGCAACCGCCGCCCGCTAGAGGCGTGGGAGCAATTTCAACTGACCAAAAGCGTTGTCGATTACCCCATCGTTCCGCCTGACGAGGCCCTTAGAATCGCTCAACGCGCGGCTATCCAGTCGACCAGACTGGCGGCCGAATCGTTTTGGGGCGTTGAGCGACTCATGCTGATGGGCTTCGATCCGGCAAGCGGCCGATCCCTGCTGTCCATCGAGTCCGGGGATCGAGGGGCACCTTTAGTATGGTCTGATGACACTGATTACGATAACGCGGCGATATTGGTCCCCACGGCAGCTATTGCCGTGGAAGTTCAGGCGCGGCTCGGCATTCACGCCGGTCGCGTCTTCGATCTGGAAACCATCTACAGCCATTTCTGGTCTTGAGCGCCGCCTAGTTGATCGGGATCGCGGTGATGGCGTTGTACGGGCTGCCATTGACCAGCTTGGTCGAGGTCACGGTGTAGATCAGCACGTTCTTCTCGGCATCGAGATGCCGCCAGATCTGGATCGTCTTGAAGAAGATGCTGGCGCGATCGGTGAAAACGATCTCGCCGCCCTTGGGAAGCGTGCCGATGATCTTGATCGGTCCGGTCGCCCGGCACGCGATCGAGAAGCGCGAGGGATCCTCCGCCAATCCGAGCCCGCCCTTGATGCCGCCCGTCTCGGCGCGCGAGATGTAGCAGCTAGCACCCGACACCTTGGGATCGTCATAACGCGTGATCGTGATCTTGTCGTCGGGACCAAGCAATCGCCAGGTCGTATTGATTGAACCGATTGCGGTTCCTTCCTCAGCGTGAGCAACGCTGATCGTCGACAGAAGAAGAAAGGCGGCGATGAAAGCTGTGATGCGCATAGCGGATTTTCCTTTGATAAATCCCGAGTCGCCCAACCATAGCGTCAATCGCTGCGTCTGCCTTCAGGATAGCGCAACAGACGACATGCTGGATCTCATCAGCGTCGCCGAAGACAGTCGCAGAATTTACCTCTCCCGGCATAAGC
>CAIZEE010000240.1 GCA_903931835.1 uncultured Elstera sp. | reverse complement strand
GGTTGTCGCGCACCGCACGCATTCTGGATGAAGATCTGGGCCGGCACGGTGCGGATCGAGGCGAACGCCAAGACCGGCGCGCACCATCACGGCGCCCTGGAAAGCGTGATTTACGTGGTCTCAGGCCGCGCGCGCATGCGCTGGGGCGACAAGCTGCAATATGTAGCGGAAGCGGGGCCGGGCGATTTCATCTTCATTCCGCCCTATGTGCCACATCAGGAAATCAATGCGCTGAGCGACGAGCCATTATCCTGTGTGCTGGTGCGCAGCGACCAGGAGCCGGTCGTCGTCAATCTTGAAATCGACGCCGTCGAAAAGCCCGATCATGTGCACTGGATCGATCCGATCCATCGTCACCCGCCGGGCTAGAGTCTGATCGGTTCAGAGTGAACTGCCAATCGCCCTCTAGCACCCGACGGGGACGAGGGCGGCGCTATTTAATCGTCGCCGCAGCGACCGCGCAAGCCGCCTCATCTTGCGATCCGGTGCCGCCGGAGCAGCCGACCGCGCCGATGATCTTGCCGTCCTCGATCAGCGGAATGCCGCCGCGCGAGCCGATGACGCCATCCAGTGTGACGACATAATTGTTGCCCTTCTGAATCGCGTCCTCAAAGGCTTTGGTCGGCCGGCGGTACATGACGGAGGCGCGTGCCTTGTGCTCCGAAACCGCGATCGAGGCCAGCTGCGAATTATCCATATGCAGGAAGGTCACCAGATTGCCGCCCGAATCCACCACGGCGATATTAAGCGGCCAGCCGTGCTTGGTCGCCTCGGCAAAGGCCGCCTCGGCGACCGACTGAGCGCGTTTGAGCGCGATCGGCGCACCATAGGGTATGTTGAACGGCGCCTTGTCGGGAATGACGTCCAGCGGATTGGTCGGCGGGGCCGCCGGTTCTTCCGCCCTGATGCTGGTGGTTACGGCCAGAACGGCGAACAGCGATGCTGCAATGATGCGCGAAAGAGTCACGGTATTTCCCCTCTATTATCGGCAACGTAGGTATCTCAGGCGAGGCCGGGCGCTCAAGGCTTTTCCGCTGCGCCATAGGTGACGGTAAGGTAGTGAACGATGCTATCGGCATCGGCATCATTGATTGGCGCGCCATAGGCTTTGCGCATCTTCGTAACCTCCGCCTTCCATTGCTCGGCAGCGAGGAAGGGCGCGTTCATGCGGATATAATCCAGGCTGTGGCAGGCGCTGCAGGTATTTTCCGTCAGCTCTCGGCCGGGCCCATTCTGCAGCTCAACCGGCACTTCGCCCGCGATGGCAGAGCTTGCGGATAGCAGGAGCAAGGTGAGACATTTTCGTAGCATTTGCTCCTCCCTTAGGTCGCGATTAGCGGGATTTTCTGCACCACGTTATTGTGGTAGCCGGCCGGATTAAAGAGCAGCCGGTCGACCTGCGTCGAACCATCGACAGCAGTCGCCCGCGCCATGACCGTGATCGGGCCGGGACGCGAGCCGGCGACCTCCAATCCCCATTCGCGAAACGCGAAGCGGCCCAGATCCTTGGCCAATTTTGCATGGGTCCAATGGTTGCCGCCATCGACCGACACTTCGACCGTTCGGATGCCATGCCCGCCATCCCAGGCGATCCCTTTAACGGTGAAGCCGCTTGCCGATACCTGCATATGATCGGTCAGATTGGTGATCAGCGAATTCACCAGAATCTGCGTGATCGGCGTCGTCTTGTCGTCGTCCTGCGAGGCAAAGGCAAAGTCGGTTGCGAACATTCCCTTCGGCACCCGGTACGCCTTGCGCATCCAGAAGCCGTCGAAGGGCTTCTGGCGAACGTCGATTGTTGTAATGTGTTTCATCCAGTAGGTGGCGGTCCAGCCAGGGACGACGAGCCGTGCCGGATAACCGTTGAGCAGCGGCAGCGGTTCGCCGTTCATCGCAAAGGCGATGATGACGTTGCGATCGAGCGCCCGGTCGATCGGCAGGGATTTCTGGAAATCGGGTGTTTCCTCCAGAACCGGTAGATCGGCGCCGTTCAGCGCGATCTCGACGGCACCCGTCTTGATGCCTGACTTCGCCAGAACGTCCTTCAGGCGGACACCGGTCCAGGTGGCGCTGCCCATGGCGCCATAACCCCATTGCACGCCTGGCACATGCGGGGTTGAAAACCCACGCCGGTTGCCGGAGCATTGGCAAACGGCCGCGACGGTGACCACGGGGAAATTGTGCTTCAAATCATCCAGCGTGTAGGTCGCAGGCCTGTCAACTGCATCCCCGCCGATGGTTAGAGACCAGGTTTTGAGATCCGATAGTTCCCGAAGTCCGGCCAAATGATAGCGCACGAAGAACTGGTCATTCGGTGTCACGGCATGGCCAAAGGCGGCGAGGGGCGTTTCGTAATTTGGCGGACGGTAACTCAGTTTGATCAGCTTCTGCTTGCCCGGAAGCTGATCCAGTATCGCCTCGTCTAGGGTTCCGGCGGGAAGTAACGCACCCGGCGTCGCGATTGTTTGCGCGCGCAGTGACCGGGCCAGCGGCCCCAGCGCGAACGCAGCACTTCCGGCGCCAAGTGCTTTGATGATGGCTCTTCTGTCCATGACCATCTCCGCTGTCAGCCAGTGCTGCTCAGCCTACAACTTGCCAAGCTTATAACAAGCCCGATCGCATGATGCTGGCGCGACCCGATACCGCTGGCCGGACGTTAAATGAACCTATTGGCCGGCTAAGGGTTGATGGGGTGATGGTTTCGATCAGCCATCGACCGATGAATACGCGGCGGTCCTATCTCGATCCCGAGCGCACCAGCGTTCTCTTCAGGTCGATTTAACCGATCCATCGTTCAGGCCCCCCGGGGCCGACGACGCCGATGGTTGGTTTGTTTTCATACGGTCTTACACGTGCGGTTTCTAACAACCCTCCGCACCAAAATTGGCGATCTCTAGAAAGGATAAATCGATGGCTCAACTCTCCCGGTCTACCCGTCTGACCAACAAGCTCGCAGTCGTGGCCTTGTTCGGCGCGACTTTCCTCGCCATCCCGATGATCACTCATGCGGCTGATCCGGTTGCGATTAAGCCGACTCAGGCGGCGACATCGACCACAGCCAAGACAGCGACCAGCGACAAGCCCGAAACAGTTGAAGAGCGCATTACCGCCCTGCACGCGGCGCTGAAGATTACCCCGGCCGAGGAAGCCCAGTGGACGGCGGTTGCTCAGGCGATGCGCGACAACGCTGCTCAGATCGAGAAGCTGGTCGAGGAGAAGCACCTGAAAGCCGGGTCCAAAATGTCGGCGATCGACGATCTGATGACCTATCAGGAATTTGCCCAGGCCCATGTTGATGGCCTGAAGAACCTCACGACCGCCTTCAAGTCGCTCTATGACGCGATGCCTGATGCCGACAAGAAGAACGCCGACTCGGTGTTCCAGAGCTATGGCCAGCAGCCGGCACACGCTGCCAGCCGTTAACCACCGGCCGAGCTATTCGCGCAACGTGTCTTAAAGGAGGATGTCATGTCGATGACTAACACCATCATGGCGAAAACACGCCGTTTTCTGACGGTCACGTCAGGGATGGCGGTCATTGCCGGTATCGGGCTGGCGTTCAGCGCCGGTGTTGCCCGTGCAGACTGGCACGATCACCGTGATCATCACGATTGGCACCGTCGTGGCGACTGGCATGGCGGCTACTATGCCGCCCCGCCGGTCGTCTATGGTGGCCCAGTCTATGCCCCGCCGCCAGTCGTCTATGGCCCGAGCGTCGGCATCGCCTTGCCGGGGATAAGAATCGGCATCCACTAAGGTACGATCGGTTAAATCGAACGGCGGATCGGCCGCTAACTCTGGAATGATAGGGCGGAAGTGTCGGCGATATGCTGGCGCTTCCGTTCGTCTTTGATGGGTGACCATCATGCCAGAAGAAATCGACGCAACGCACGAAAGACAGGGTGTCACGCCCCACGTGATGCGCTATGTGCTGGCGCTCGGTTTCGGTCTTCGCATTCCGGCGATCACCTTTGCCAGGTAGTTCGTCAGGGGCTGACGCCAAACGTCACGCCGGAGGGGATCCGCCCCCTCCGGTCTATTGACGATCAGGCGCCTAGCGCTTGGCGGCGCCACCTTTCAGGGCTTGGCTTTTTGCATAGGCTTTGGCCGATGCGTCATGAGCCATTTTGGAATGATCCTGAGCCTCGGTCGAGTGTCTGGACGCCGTCATGTGGTCGTCCTTGCCGTGATGATCGGCAGCGAACCGGTGCGACTTGGCGGCTTTCTCGTGCTGCTCCGCTGCTGCCACGTGTTCCTGTTTCGCCATGATCTTCTCCCTAGAATCTGATGGTGATGTCGGTCTCGATTGAACCGGCATCTGGGGAACGAGCGCACCACGAGAAAGTTTCGCAGCTGTGAAAATTATCGTTAATAAAATATTATCAAGCCTGTTGGCGTAGTCCATCCGTCTGGCCGGCAGGCGGCGTTAGGATCCGGATTTCTATCCGCGTGCCTATCCCCGGGGTCGATTGAATAGTGACGGCGGCTGAGAGCTGCTTGGCAAAGGCGTTGATGAGCTGCGAGCCTAAACCCGGGCTTCCCGTCGTCGCCGCCATGCCGCGGCCTTGGTCGACGATCGATACGGTCAGCCCGCCTGCCTCGTTCCTTGCATGTACTTGGATGTCACCGGGCGAATCGGGCGGATAGGCGTGACGCAGCGCATTGGTCAACATTTCGCTGATCATCAACGCGCACGGGATTGCCAGATCGGCGCTGAGCGTAAGGTCGCCATCGAGTGTGCAATGGATATCGGAGGCGGTCCGGAGCTTTTCCAGCTTGCCGCACAAGTCACGCAACATCTTGCCGAAATCCACCAGACGCAGATCCCGGCTTTGCTGGAGGGCGTAATGCGCCTCCGCAATGGCTTCGACCCGCGCAATGGCGCTGTTAACGGCATCGGCGGCATCTGCGCTCTCGATGCGCTGCCGCTGAATGGTCAGCAGGCTGATCACCATTTGGAGCGAATTCTTGATCCGGTGATCGGCTTCGCGGATCAGCATTTCACGCGCAATCAGGGCTTCTCTCAATGCGTTTTCGCGCTCGCGACGCTCCGTAACATCGCGCAAGACGCCGATGACGCGGCGTTCTGATCGCAGCACAACGGCCCGGCTGACAAACCATCTAGTCTCGCCCGGTATCGTGCGTCCGCGAAACTCAGCCGCGAATGGACCATTGGCGCGAACTGCGGCAGCGAACTCACTGACGACCCGATGGCGATCCTCTTCATCAATGAACCGGGCCTGATCGCGCCGTTCCATGGTGATGGGCCGTTCTTCGAGTCCGAGCATACCGGCAATACGGGCATCCCAATAGACCTTCTTGCTTGCGAGATCGATCTCCCAAGTGCCTAAGGCACCAGCCTCCAACGCGATGCTGAGGCGGCTCGCCTGTTGGCGCAAGGCGGCCACGACACGCTTACGCTGTGCGATCTCCAGCTCGAGTGAAGTTATGTCTTCAGCGGATGCCACATAGTCTCCTCTGGTACCTGTCACGCCGGCAAAGCGCCAGGCGCTCCAACCCGTGGCGAGTCGCCACGGCCGGACACAGGAACGCGAATGCCAAGGCAATCGTCTTCGACACGCACATTAGGAAATCTCACAAATTTAAATGAAATCCTGCGGTATTTGTAATAAAGCGCGGAATAGCAAGACTGTTCGGCCAAGCCAGATTTATCTGCTTGTAGCAACGATATTCTCTTATACATTTTAGGCAACTGGAATCCAAACGAGCGGTGCCCTGTTTTGTTTGCTCCCATGCATGCCAGCCGTCGTCACCGAGCTTAATCTTTCTCAGAGATCTGCGGAACTCAAAGCCTAAGCCAGAGTTGTTGGGACAGGGCAGCAATTTTAAAATCTGAGGAGAAGGATGATGGCCGTTCAGCCAAACACGCGCCGCGAGTCGGTGACGGTATCGGACGTATCGGGTGCGATGCGCCGCAACGGAGCCAAGATACAAAGCTCCGTTCAGCAGGGCGAGCGACGGGTGGAACAGACCGCGCACGCGGTGGAGCAGCGCACGAACAAGATGGTCGATACAGGCCTAGCCGCATTGTCCGATGGCATCACGCGATCCGAGAAAGTGGCAGACGACGCGCATGATTACGTTTCAGCCTCGCTATCGCCTGACATGGTTCAGAAATTTCCGGCGATCGGCCAGATGATTGATGGCGTTCATGACCTGCAGGTGGAGTCTGCGGAGGTCCTGCGCCGCTATATCGATCGATCAATCCAGACCCACCGACAGCTGCTGCATAGTCGGTCGCTGCTGGAGCTGTCATCTCTCCATCAGCGTTACGTCATGGATAATATGGACGATTTCGCGGCCATCAGCCGGAGCGCCCTCGATATCTCAGCCAAGCTCGCCGAGCAATGTGCCGGCGATTTGACGCGGCGGTTCACTGACGCGTCGGCAGCGATGCAGCGCAAAGCCGGTCGGTTATAAGGTCTTCTCTTGGAAGGGGAGATCATGACGGAGCACAATAGGCATCGTATTTGCAGACGCACTTGCGCCCTATGGATAGAGGAGGGGCGCCAAGCGGAGCAATGGTATATCGCGCGCTGGCCCGCTTCCGCTACGGCCCCTAATCGGTCTTAGCCGGTTCTTCCTCGAGGGCAGCCTGCAACAGCAGTCTCGCCCTCGACACCCGGCTCTTGATGGTGCCGATCGCGCGGCCGGTTATTTCGGCCGCCTCTTCATAAGAAAAGCCGTTTACGCCGACCAGCAGCAGGGCCTCCCTCTGCGCATCGGGTAGTTTTTTGAAGTGACGTTCGAAATCCTTGAATTGCACGGATTCTTCCTGACCGCCGCTCTCCGAGCCTTCATTGACATTGACGTCGAGGGGGAGTGTTGCGCGATGGATGTTGCGTCGGCGGTCGCTGAAATACCGATTGCGCAGAATGACAATCAGCCAGCTGCGCAGGCTGGTGCCGGGACGAAACTGCGAGCGGTGGCTGATCGCACGTAAGACGGTTTCTTGCACCAGATCTTCGGCATGCGCGTGATCGCGCGCAAGCAGATGCGCAAAGCCACGCAGATGCGGCAGGCATTCCAAAACGCCCTCGATGAAGGGGTCTTTCTCGGCCAACTCTACCTCCCGATCAGCGCCGCAGCGGCCACGTGATCGTCTGTGTTCATAAGACGTGGCGCGAGACCGCTATCGCGCGGATTCCCGCCGCCAGATTTGGACAGCTTCGCGACAGGCCGATCTTCACTGTCGTTCGCCCAATATTGCCAAGCGGCACATCTTACGGTCTCCATCAGGATTCTATCTTGGTTTTTGGAAATATTTGAACACGCTGATCATCAATTGGTTCCCCGTGGTTTCGCAGGCGGGTGGCCCGGACGCCACGGTCAGCTGGCGTCGACAAGAATGCCGCGTAGAGACGGAACCGAAATCGGTCAGGGCGGTTTAAGTCTCGATGTTGAAGTTGCGTGATATCGGCGACCCTTTGGAAGAGGACCTGCCATGCGTGGATCGACGCCAGTTTCGGGACGATTATTGGCGATTCCTGCTTGGCGATTGAGCTGTTTCCCAGCGCTGAATACGTCCAGCGCCGCGATGGACTCGATGCGGGATGCCGGCATCAAAGGGTCGGGAAAGCAGGATTGGGTGACCGAGAAATAAGCCCTGATGAGCGAACGCAGCAGATCGGACGACCTAATTGACTATTGGTAACCTCTGCCACCACTCTAAGAAGAAGTTGCGTCAACGATGCAAAGCGGTCAAAGAATCAAGGACTGGCATGTAGAAATCAGGTGAAAGTTTATACGTGGGCTGTATTATGGCTCGATGACTCCTGTGGGAAGTGTTTTCGATAGGGGATAAAGGGTGCGCGGAACACGGCGTACCCGCCATGAGGTAGTGATGAAAAGCGGTAGCAACGGAAAGCAGATACGACCAGTTGCGCCAGCCGCATCGAAGGAAAAGGCATCCGGCGTCTTGCCCTTTCCCGATACGAAGGCCGAACTGCAGATTGGTCGGGAGCTCCAAGCGCTTTATGACAAGATTGTCGCCGAACCCTTGCCAGATCAGCTTGTCGATCTGTTGCGCAAGTTAAGCTCCGATACGGACAAGCAATCTTAAGTCCGCCTGTGGCTTACGCTGGCCGGTAGCCATCGCAGGCGATGGAACCGACCGCTCTCTTAGACTCTAACTCTATGAAGTCTGCAGGGCGGAAGGCAAAACGATAGTGCTGCGCGACTGGGCGTTGACGGTCGATCGTGTCGCCCTTTTTGCCGGTCTTCTTGAGCAGATGCAGACCATTGCCATGAATGTCGACTCTTCCTGGCATAAGGCGTCGGTCCGTCAAGGCGACCTCTGCCAGGTGTTGGACCAAGCGAGGCACACGACCGCAACAAAATTTAAGGCCGGCGGAGGATTTCCCTCTGCCGGCCTTCTTTTCTTTCCGCTCTCTGCGGGTTCTATGCGGCTGCGGCTGCTCTAGGCGCAACAGGAAGGTTGGCCGCTTTGAAGATCCAGGCTTCGAAGCTCGGCTGAGTGTTGCGCGTCGAACGGGAACCGTCCAACTGCGACCCTGCCGGCGCTTCTTCGTTCAGCATGCGATGCAGTTGGAAGCGGCCTCGGGAAACGCGGCTCTTCACCGTGCCAACCGCACAGCCGATGATCTCCGCCGTTTCTTCATAGGAGAACCCGCTGGCGCCGACCAGCAGCAAGGCTTCGCGCTGCTCGGCCGGCAGCTGCCCAAAGGCGTGTTTGAAGTCGCGAACTGTCAGGCTCTCTTCCTGGCCGCCACTGGTGCCGCCGGCGGCGCCGACGACGTCAACCTGAATTTCCAATTTGCGCGACATACGCCGCAGCTCATTGAAATACCGGTTGCGCAGGATGGTCGTCAGCCAACCCTTCAGATTGGTGCCGGGTTGGAATTGATCGATATGGGAAAGTGCGCTGACGACGGTGTCCTGGACCAGATCCTCGGCAGTCGAGCGATTGCGGGAGAGGAGCAGCGCGAAAGCGCGTAGATGGGGTAGACAGGCTAGAATCTCGACATGAAAGTCATTCGGGCGATTCAT
This sequence comes from uncultured Elstera sp., assembly GCA_903931835.1. Lineage (GTDB taxonomy): Bacteria > Pseudomonadota > Alphaproteobacteria > Elsterales > Elsteraceae > CAIZEE01. The sequence goes on along the minus strand of CAIZEE010000240.1, from coordinate 11,627 downwards.
CTTCTATCCAATCCTTTAGACAATGGGAAAAAGCGAAAACGTCGCATTCGGGAAACGGATTTTTCCCTGGTTATGATCATTCGTAGTTCAACAGTCACACCATCAACGCCTGAACCTCGCATTTGGTTCAAATCGCGTTTTGGCTTAACGATCCGTCGGCCTTTCCGCCTCTGACCGGTCAGGGACCGAGTCGGTCGCCTGAGTCATCAGTTAAAGGAACCTCCAGCCGGTAGAAATGGCTTGTCTCGGTCGGGACCGTCAAAATTGCCTGAAGCTGGCTGATATACGACGCTGCGATCCGTTGCAGAAACGGCGGGGGCGCCGTCTCGAGCGGAGGGATGTCATCAATTTCGATCGCCAAGAGACGCTGGTCGATGAAGATGCGGACATCAAGAACGTTCCGTTTCGCCCCTGCCTTGGCAGAACGCTCCTGCCTTGCATCCAGATAGGGTGGTAGCGAATAAGCGAGGGACAGGCTAAGCGCCGTTGCACGGTCGATCGAGATGCGCGCCTCTTCCAGATCGGTTGCCGTGATTTCTATGCCGTGTATTCCGGCATTGCTGCACAACACCGTGACGACGCTGCGGGCGATTTCGATCGGCGATAGATGGATGTTATCGTCCGATCGATAAGCCGAGCGGTAGACCAGCGCCATCGACTGTATATGGTCTTCAATGAAGCGGAGCTGCGCCCGGCGGGGCGGCGGAACGGTATTCTTGTACAGGCCGATCAGGTTTCCGATGACCTGAAAATTATTCTTCACCCGATGCTGCAATTCACGCAGCAAGTCGTCGCGCTCGACGATTGATGTCTCAAGGCGTTGCGCGCGCTGGCCGATATTGATTGCCATCGCGTTGATGGCGTCCCCCAGCTGCGCGATTTCGATGACCGCGCGATCGAGGTTGCGGACTCGGACGGATAACCGGCCGCGGCTGAGCAAGACGACCACGCGCGTCAGATAATTCACCCACGACCCGAGCGTCCGGTCGATCATGCGTACACTGATCAGACTGATGGCGAGCGCAATGCCGACGAGTGCTGCCTCGAGAAGCCAAAACCATGCATTCGGCTCAGATCCGTATCGCGACACGGGATACCTGCTGATCAAGGATAATCCGGTATGACCGATCGCGTATCTGACGACGATACCGGGTCGCGCAGCGTCCGGGTGGTTGGAGCGTTCCGCAATGATGTCACCGGCTTCATCAGTGATCTGCACGCTGTCGAGATCGGTGTCGCCCATGCCGATCAGCTCATCCAATACCTGCGACCGCCAGTTCAGGACGAGCACGGCACCGGTCTTGCCGAGCGCGATGCTCATGCCGCCATCCCAAACGACGGCACCGGCAGGGCCAAAGGCAGCTTTATGCTCGTCGGGCAGGTGTGCCGTCGGCAGAACGCTTGTTCCAGCGTTGCATGCAACGTGATCGCCGGTCGCGATCGATATCGTGAACTTGGGAAATGACGGAGCGATCTGAGCGCAAGTTGCGGTGGATACGGTGTCCGCGTCGACAAGGCCGGCGACAGCCAGTGCTTCGGAGTAGGTCCGCTCGAGCCAGCGATCGAGCCTGCTGGCGGCCAGCAATGTTGCCTGGCTGGCCTCGCCCTGGCGCGCGGCGCGGATCGCGCGGTCTTCCCGCCAAGCCCATATCAGTGAGATCACCAGGGCAGGCAAAAGCGCGATAAAGACGATCTGCGCCAGACGGCTTCGAAAGCCTTGGCCGACTCCCGGAGAGAACAGATTTGTCAGCATAGCGGCTGAGCCCGGGATATGAGACGCCGATTTAAATTCATGCGAGAGTCATCAGTCAAACGTCCACATTCAACTATATGGGACGCAAGCTAGCATGAATTTTATCCCTACAATCCGTAAATGGGCCGGTTGGTGCGGTTACCAATTCTTCGTCTGATGCTGCCACAACGCTGCGTCGGAGTTGTGGAATCCTCAAGCGTGGCGCGGTTCACCGCTAACCTAGTGAAAACCACGATGTTTAACTTTGGTTCCCTTGGATAAAAAAATATTTGACTTGTCAAATGTGGGTGGCTGACGCCACTCTCCGATGTTGTCATTGATGGCTGAGCGCCTGAGGAATTCCATGCCCTTGTCTGAAATTATTGCGCGCGATATCCCCTATCTTCGGCGGTTTGCTCGGGCGCTGGTCGGCAGTCAAAGCGGTGGTGATGCCTATGCAGCTGCGACGCTTGAAGCGATCGTCACCGACCCTAAGAATTTCGATGTCAGCTTGGCGCCCCGCGTCAGTCTCTATCGTCTGTTCCTGCGTATCTGGAGTTCGGTCTCGCTCAACAGCTTTGCCGATAAGACGTCGCCCTCCCCGATGGTGGGTGTCGCTGACCGGAATTTAGAAGCGATCACGCCAAGGCCGAGAGTGGCGTTCCTGTTGAGCGCCCTGGAAGAGTTCGCACCCGATCAGATTGCGACCGCTCTCGATTGCGAATTGTCTGAGGTGTCAGCCTTGCTCGACGAGGCGTCTCGCGAAATCGCCATGCAGATTGCGACCGATATTCTGATCATTGAGGACGAGCCGATGATCGCCATGGATTTGGAGGCATTGGTTCTGGATCAGGGCCATTCGGTGATCGGCATTGCGCGCACGCACAGCGAGGCGCTGCATATCGTGCAGACCAAGAAGCCGGGTCTGGTATTGGCCGACTTGCGGCTGGCGGATGGCAGTTCGGGTTTGAAGGCGGTGAACGATATTCTGGCTGGGACCAGCGTCCCGGTTATATTCATCACCGCCTATCCGGAGGAGGTGCTGACCGGCGCAGCACCCGAGCCGACGTTCCTGATCACCAAGCCGTTCCGTCGCGACACGGTGAAGGCAGCGATCGCGCAGGCGCTGTTTTTTGAGCGCAAGGCTCATTTGGCTTGAGCTAAGGTCTGGAAGCCCGCCGCTCGGCGCGACGGGCTTCGCCGATCTTTAGCTGGCCGATCCTCAGCGGGTGGCTGCGCGGATCTTATCCTTCATGCCGCCGACAGCGTTCTGGACCTTGCCCTCGACCTTCTCAGCCTTGCCTTCCGCCTGAAGCTTAGCGTCGCCGGTCAGTTTCCCGGCCGCTTCCTTCACAGCGCCGCCAGCCTGCTTCACTGAACCTTTGATGCGATCCTTATCCATCGTTTTTCTCCGTGTTACGGGCCCAACAACCACGCAAGGCCGATATCTAACCAACCGCCCGGCAGGCCGATCGTTCCGTGGCTGACCGCTTTATAACCGTCTCAACCACGGCGGGGAGGAACCCATCTGGCGACACCTGTGTTTGCTCTATTCAATTACAGAAGAGGTTGAGGTGTGACCGTGGCGGATAACAAGAACGCGAAATTTCTGTGGGATATCGTCGAAGACATCAAAATCTGCATGATGGTTACGCAGCGTCAAGGCAGCGTGCAGGCTCGGCCCATGCGTGGCTGGGCACGGGCCGACGACAACGTGATCTGGTTCGTTACCGAAAAATCCTCACCCAAGACAGCGGAGGCTGAGGACGAATCGGCGGTCTGCCTGACCTATGCGGACCCGAAGAGAAACAGCTATGTGTCTTTGTCCGGCTCTGTCGACATCGTATCCGACCAGGGCCAGTTGACCGAGTTATGGAACGAAAATCTTACCGGCTATTTTGGCAAGCCGCTGGATGAGCGCGCGGCGTTGCTGCGCTTCACGCCGGAGAAGGGGGAATATTGGGACGGACCCGGCAATCCCCTAATCGTGGCGATTAAATTTGTCGAGGCGGCGGTTACTGGCAAGCGGCCGGACATGGGCACCAACGATAAGATAGAGTTCGATTAGGCGTTACCTCACCCAACGCCGTCGCAGGCGTTCGTACTCAGGGCCGATATGACCTTGCTAAGAAGCCTACGGGGCCAGTTTGTCCTTTTGTTGCTCGCACTCGCCCTGCCAGTGGGCGGGCTCGGCTTCGTCTGGGTCCACAACCAGGACCTGGAACTACTAGATGTCCGCGAGCAATCGGCCGGCCAATCGGCTGAACTTATTGGCGAGTCTCTCAAGGATCTGGAACTGCCGACATCGGCTTCGCTTTTGGCTCTGGAAACTATCGGAGAGGAAGCCGATCTGCAGGATCGCTGTCAGAAGATAGCGGCGAGCCTCGTCGGCCGCGCCGGCCTCTATCAGGCGTTGACCTTATATCGAGGCGGACGACAGCTCTGCGCGGCGGCCCGACCGGGGATACTGGACTCACGGCCGGCTGAGATATCCTGGATGGCGTTGGGCCTGACCCCGGACGATGCGGCAGGCTTTCTGATGCCGCAGGAGCCAGGCGGGCCTATCACGGTCGCAACCAGAGCCTCAGTCGGTTCGTCCCATGCCGAATGGATCGTTCTTCGTACGGTCGATCGCCCGGCGTTGAAACTCGCTCTCGCCGGCGGATTATCGGCAGAGATTGATGGTATCGCTCTGATCGATACAGCCGGAAATGTCATCACCGAACATCATGATGCGCGGGAGGGGAGCCGATGGCTACCCGACGCCAGCCCGAGAAACCTTGGCGCGGGAATGCCAACGTCGCTTGAGGCGCGCAGTCGTGAGGGCTACGTCAGGCATTACGCGGCATACCGGGTATTGGACGCGGGCACGATTCTGGTTGGTCTTGATCCGATGATAATGATGGACCAGCCGGGCGTCGTGAAGGGCAGGGCCGCGCAGATTCTGAGCATCTTCGTGCTGACGCTGGCCGCTGCCGCGTGGTCTAGTGATCGTCTGTTCTTGCGTTGGATCATAGCGTTACGCGACCTGGCACAACGGCACAGCGGAGGCCAACCGGAGGCTCGTTTCGTCGATAGCGTCGGTGTGCCGCTTGAATGCAGCCTGCTCGGCCACGCGATCGACACGCTGGCCGACAATGCGCACAACCAAGCGAGCTTTCTCAACAAGGTCGGCGTCGAGAAATTAAAGCTTCTCGAGGAACTGCACCATCGTGTCGGCAACAATTTTCAGGTGCTTGAAAGCCTGCTTAGCCTGCAGCGAATGATGGCGGCACCGGTTCATAAGGAGGACATCCGATTTATCGACGAGCATCTGCACGCGGTTGCCGTGGCGCACCGCCTTTCGTTTTCGTCCGACACATCGGCGCGCGCCGATCTAGAACGGCTGGTGATCGAGGTCGCTAACGGATTGCGCCTGAGCGTCGAGTTATCCGCACTTGCCGTCGAGTTCAGGCTGGGCTGGGGGAATATCCAGCTTTCGGTCGATGACGCGATCGTCATTGCCCTGTATATGGCGGCTACCCTGCCGCCCTATTTGGATTTGACGAAGGCGGGCGGCAAGAAGGTGACGATTCGAGGGCTGGTACAGGACGATAATATTCTGCTGGCGATCTCCGGCCCGATACCGCCGCCTGAGCCGGCGCCCTTCATCCGCATGAGACTGGCAAATGCCTATCTCTTACAACTTGGCGGGAAGCCGCAAATGAGCGATGACCCGAGCGAGATTACGGCCCTTATTCCGCGCCGCCGCAACCCCGCCAAACTGTCAATTAAGGCCGCCGGCGACTAAGCTCTGCTCGATTCAGATTGAACGGTCACTCCGACCCAACCTACTTTATATCAAGGACGACTCACGTTCATGGTAAGTCAGCCGGAAGCGAAAGCGCTGCAGCGTGAGAGCAGCTGCAGCATTATGGCAATTATGTGACTTGCAGTACGAATATTGCCTGGTTGAGCGTCAGTGTTCGAATTGCCACACGCCTTATCAGTCTGAGTATCGGAACAATTCGATAACTCAATAATTAACATTAACTGAGTTAGCTCAGCATCATTGGGCGCGAAGAGCGCCTGCGGGTGAAGTATAATACACCGATGAGGGGTCCTGCCGGTGTTTTGCGGTGAGACCGGAGGGTTCAAAAATATCAATAGTGGTATCTCCGGATGAGTGACGCCGCTCAAACTCTGCAGGGCGTTCAGATTCTCGTTGTTGAGGACGAGGCTATTCTGTCGATGATTCTCCAGGATTTTCTTGAAGAGCTTGGCTGCGTCATCATCGGTCCGGCTCGAGCCCTGCCGGATGCCTTGGCGTATGCTGAAGAAGCCAGGATCGATATCGCGCTTATTGACGTCAATTTGCAGCGTGTCGAGGCGTTTCCGGTCGCAGACGTGTTGGTTCGGCGCGGCATACCCTTCATCTTCATGTCGGGTGATGACGATTTGCGCCGCAATGATGCTTATGGCACCCAACCGGTTTTGCAAAAGCCGTTCGCCATGCGCGAAGTGCCGCTGCTTCTCCACTCCGTGCTTTACCCGAACGCCGGGTCTTAGGGTCTGGCAGGTTCCAACGAACCGCCGATCGCGCCCTAGTCTGCCGACAGCGCCAGGGGTTCGGGCGCGACGTTCCGTGCGGCTTTGGCGATGAGCTCGAGCGAATGCAGCCGTGCCGTATGATGATAGACATCCGACACGATCATCAATTCATCCGCCGCCGTTTCGGCGAGCAGCGCGTTGATACCGCGCCTAACCGTATCGGCCGATCCAATGATCGAGCGAGCCAGCATGTGCTGGGCCTGCATTTTCTCCATCGGCGACCAGTAGGTTTCGATGTCGTCGATCGGTGGCCGGCTTAAGCCCCGCGCCCCTCGGAAAATGCCGACAAACGACATCTGCTGAGTTGTTGCCAGACGGATCGCCTCGCGGTCGGTATCGGCTGCGATGATGTTGACGCCGACCATCGCATACGGTCGATCAAGTTGGCGCGACGGCCTGAAATGGCTGCGATAGAGGTGCAGCGCCTCCAGAAGATGGTCCGGTGCGAAATGCGATGCAAAGGCGAAGGGCAGGCCAAATTCGGCGGCAAGCTGGGCGCCGAACGTACTCGATCCCAGAATCCACAGCGGCACCTCGGTTCCAGCCGCTGGCACCGCCTGGACCATCTGCCCCGGCTGAACCGGCGCAAAAAACTCCTGCAGCTCAATGACGTCCTGGGGAAAGCTGCTCGCGCTGTTGAGCGTGCGTCGCAATGCCCGCACCGTCACCTGGTCGGTACCGGGGGCACGGCCAAGACCCAGGTCAATGCGACCAGGGAACAGCCTGGCGAGGGTGCCGAACTGTTCTGCTATGACGATCGGCGCGTGATTGGGCAGCATGATCCCGCCGGCGCCGACCCGAATGGTCTTTGTACCAGCCGCGATATGCTGGATGACCAGCGAGGTCGCGGCACTCGCGATCCCCGCCATGTTGTGATGTTCCGCCACCCAGAAACGGTTATAGCCCCAGGCTTCGGCATGCGCGGCAAGATCGCGGGCGTTATCCAAGGCACCCCTGGCGTCGGTGTCTTCGGTGACGCGGACGAGGTCTAGGATCGATAGCGCTATCATACAACGTTCCTATACGGACCGGTCAGCCGGCGGGACTCGTTAGATAATGCGTCGCGATCGGTTTTGAAGCGGAGGCGGATCGGTAGAGCCGCAAGTGTCTGAGTGGCTCGGTAGTTCCTCAGTGACCGCCCCCCGCAGCACTCTGCTGGGCGCCCGCGCCGGCACCATTGCCCAATACTCCAGCGCCTGAGCCGCTCCCAACGCTCCCCTTTGAGACGAGACCAGAATCCGTGCAGTTCTTAGTAGACGAGATACGAGAACCTGTAATGTCGCAGCCGCTATTGCCGGATCCCTGGGAAACCTGGGATGCTTGGCCGTCAGGGGGCGTTCCTCTGCAAGCGGACGCGCCGAGAGCGAGTATAATAACGAAACCGAATTTGATTAATGTACCGCTTGTCGCCTTCGTCATTACTTCCCGTCGATTTTCCATTTATTGCCAGAACCTTCTCCACGAATCAGTGAGTGTCCAATAGGATACGCTCACCACCTGTTAAAACTCTGATGAAGATTATCAGGAAAATCAACCTGCAATTGATCGGATTCAGGGGGCCGCCCATTACGTTTTCGCCGAGCTAGCCATCATTTTGATCGACGCAGAATAACCGACTCCAAGAGTCGTAGATTTCAGAATATTTGCGGTGTTGGGTGCCAAGCGCTCCCGCGCTTAGTGGGCAACATGGGGGTCGCGTTCGCCGGCGGTGACGGCCAAGTCGATGGCATCGACCGCGAGCGGACAGGTGAAATGGGCCGACCTCGCGCAATTCGGGTTATAGGCCTGGTTGAGATCGATAACGACCGTGGATGGCGGGAATTTGGCGAAGCCTTCGACATCGACATATCGCCCTGCGCCATAAGCGCCCGCACCCGTCAGAGCATCGGTAAAAAAGGCGGACATATCCTTGATCTCTTTTGGATCGTTGCCATCAGTATAGAAGGGCAGCGTGATCGTCTTATCGGCCAGCGTAAAGACAGCGTCGCCGGCGTGATAGAACTGCTTATCGGTACCGCGCGACGTGCGGAAAACCCGTGGGGGTAAGCTTGCATCGGGCGTGAAATGAGCGGTCACGCGAAACATCGGGTTGTAGGGGAAGTATGAGACGCCGGTAAACGCCTTCGCCGCCTCACTGTTTTGATTGTAAACGAAAATACGCCAGCCAGTGACACCGGCCGCGACTTGAGTTGGATGTCCGACGACGTCCACGTCCTTATCGATGGCGACGCTGTCGGCAATCTGCTTTTGGTCGACCGGCATGCTGCCATGCCGGACGCTGAGTTTGCCATCCTTGAACGAGACCGTCAGTACGCCGCCGGCTTCCGTTGCGGAGCCCCAGTGCCAGCTGGCAGGCTTGCCGATTTCTCCCAGCAATTGGGCCGATTGCCCCTCTGCCAGATAAACCGAATCCTGTATTTTCAGCATCGCGTGCGGCTTTTCCGCATACGACTTGTTCTGATCGGCGATGGCTTTCTGCCAGGCCTCTTCGGGGGACTGCACGGCGTGCGCTCCAATTGGGATCATCACGGCGACGGCGAGGGCAATAGCGGCAAGACGAGTATTTTGCTTCATCTGGTGATCACTCAAGCGATTATCGTCCACTGAACACCGTTGCATAAACGGGATGCGTCAAAGGTAGCGCAAAGTTTGCACGCGCTGAAATAGCTAAGGTATCGGTCAGGGCGGGACTGATACGCGCGCCGGGACAGGGGATTTCTGCCGGGTGAGATCGCTTACGTTCTGCCGCTTATGGGAATCGCGGCGCCTGTAATGCCGCTCGACTCGTCGCTCATGAGAAAGCCTATGGTCTGGGCAATCTCGTCGGGAGTTACCCAGGACGCGAAATCAGCCTGTGGCATTGCGGCACGATTTTGCGGCGTGTTGATTGTCGATGGCAAGATGGCGTTGATCCTGACGCCTGCGTGCTTGGTTTCATCGGCCACGCTCTCAACCAATCGGATGACACCGCTTTTGGCCGCACTGTAGGCGGCCAAACCCGACGGCGCGCGTAGCGCCGCACCGGCGCTGATCACGACAATGCTGCCACGTCCTGCGGCGCGCAAACGCGGCAGCACGGCGCGTACCATGTTCACGGTAGTGCCGACGTTGAGCTTGAACATCTGCTCGAATAAGGCCAGATCGCTTTCCGCGATCGGCGCGGCTGCGAAGCCGCCGACGGTGTGGACCACGCCATAGATGGCGCCCCGCCGCGCCGTTATGTCCTCGATGATTTTCTCTGCGGTCGCTGCGCTTTCGAGGTCGGCGTCGCCGAACGCCATGTGCCGGCTCGGCGTCGCGCTGCCGGCCAGCAGCGCCTCGACCGGCGCCAGTTGGCGATCGACCGCCGCAACCCGGAGGCCGCGACGATCAAGCTCCCGGAAGACTGCGCGACCAAGATTGCCGGCCGCTCCCGTTACGATGACTACATCGTCTCCCGCCATTTGGTCCTCCTGCGTTGATTGCCCCGAGGCTAGATCGGTTTGATGACGCCTTGTCGCTCGGTTAGCGATTAAGCGCGCCGCCATTATGGCGAGAGCGGCTCGATATGATCCACCTTGATAATGGCGATTGAGCCGATGCGTTCCACATTGCCTTCAACCAAAACTGGCACCGCCACCAGGGAACGAAGCTGCTGGGAAGGGGCATTGCCGTCGGCGTCGGCCAACAGAAGGAAGTCGCTGCCGGCGACTGACCCGCTCGCTACCAGGATGGCCGGAACGTCGCCGCCCAGGCATAGATGCGCGCAGGCTCGGTGTGCCAGACCGCTGCCGGGCTTCATAGCGCCCAGATAGCATTTGCCATCACAGATCTCTCCGCTGATGCGCCAACGACCGAGCTTGACGGGTTGGATGGACAGGCCCGTGTTCGCGATGACGGCCGGCGGATCCTCGACCTGCAACATCTCGATCCCGCCGCGCCGGAGTGTGTAGCCGTCGAGGGTGACGCTGCTGCCTTGCGCCTGCCCGCCGTCAAGTGGCGCGCCATGCTTGCCGACACCGACGAGCACGACGCTGCGCACCGCGCCGCTTTTGTTCGGACCGACCGTGTGAATCATCGGATAGGGTGTGAGCGTCAACACACCGCGCACGGTCTGCGCTCCGGCAGTCCAGTCGAAGTCGCCCGATCCCGGATCGTCACCGGAAACGCTGAAGATAAGTCCGAGTGCACATAGTCCGAGAGCGAGCGCCGCGCTTAGGGAGCGGAGAAACAGTCTTAGCCGAGTCGGCAGACTGCCCAGCCAGCCAATGAAAAATGTGTCCGAAGTGTCGGTCATGGCGCACGCATCCCCAACAAGACCGGCTCGACGAAAGTTCCAGGCGGGTTGGGCCGAGGGTCGAGCAGTAGTCTGGAGCCGGTCAGGCGAAGCCGATAGGTCGCGATCCGCTCGGTAAAGGGTGGCGGCGCGCAGCCATCCTCCATCCGATATTGGTAGGCGTGCCAGGGGCAGGTGATGCAGCCGTCGACAATACGGCCTTCGCCCAATGGGCCGTTCTGATGCGCACACAGATTGGTCGTTGCCGACATGCGTTGCCCGTCGCGGAAGATCGCGACCGGCTCACAGTCCGGTGGGCGCACGACGATGGCGCGTCCGTCGGGGATCGTAAATGCATCCTCGGCAGCCACGATCCAGTGCGTCTCGCTGTCCTCGCGAGCGCGGGCGGCGTCATCGCGGCTGGCACGAAAGCCGGCGGCAAGGTGCAGGCTCGTCAAAGCGATGACGCTGACAGCGCTTAGCATCAGCAGAGCACCTGAGGCCTGTGCCTGGGCGCCGCCGAACGCGACGTGCAGCACCGCGAGCCCGTAAGCGCCATATACCGACATATGAAGGGCTTTCCACACCGGCGGGGACAGAAAGGCGAGCCAGAAGTCATGGCTGGTGGCGGCCATCACGAGCAGGATGGCCAAAGCGACGATGCCGAGTGGGATAAAAGGGAAGGCCGGCAACGGATGCAGCGGCGTGGCCGAGGCGAGCAGCGCGACCAGGGGCGGCAGGCTGCCGGACGAGAAGTACCAATCGACGACCTGCCAGGCGTGGAGGAGGGCGATGATGGCGATAGCCACGCCGAGATGGCGGCGATTGTAGAGGATTGGCAGAAACCGGACATCGAGCCGGGCAAGCGGGCCGATCGCCAGGATCAGGGTCAATAGAATAAAGGCGCAGCTGCCAAGCGCCTTGATCCAGAGCGATTGCGGATCGGTGTGCCGCGCCGAAACGGACACGAGCGGTCCAATCACTGTAAAAGCCGCCAAATATCCGACAATGATGGAGGCTGCCGCCAGATCATAGACGATCTTGGCGCGG
>CAIZEE010000239.1 GCA_903931835.1 uncultured Elstera sp. | reverse complement strand
GGCGGTTCTTCGATCACCAGCTGAACCGCCTGTGGCGGCGGCGCATAATCATGCCAATGCGGCAGCAAGCCGAGCAACAACGCCAGCAGGACCAGATGCAAGGCGGCCGAGATCGCAATATCGCGCTTGACCCTGAGATTGCTCCAATCACCGCCGACTGACGCGACGGCGCGCTCTGTTCCAGCCTCCAAGATGATGTCAGAGTGCTGCGGCATCATCCCCCTCCCAGCCCGCGATTGACGGGGGCCCCTCATAGACATAGCTTCCACCGCTTAGCCAAACATGGATGCCATGAGGAACCCGATGTCGAACTGGCGCGAATATGCCGGCACTGCCAAGGCTTGGCCCTTTGAAGAGGCGCGCAAACTGGTGGCGCGTTTTGAAAAGACGCCGCCAGCCAAAGGCTACGCCTTGTTCGAATCGGGATATGGTCCGTCCGGCCTGCCGCATATCGGCACGTTTGGCGAAGTGGTGCGCACGACGATGGTGCGGCACGCGTTTCAGCAACTTTCCGACATCCCGACACGGCTGTTCGCCTTTTCCGACGATATGGACGGTATGCGCAAGGTGCCGGACAACGTTCCCAATCCTGACAAATTGCGCGAATTCCTGCATCTGCCGTTGACCCGGGTGCCCGATCCGTTCGAGCAGTTTGAGAGCTTCGGCCATCACAATAACGCGATGCTGCGCCGGTTTCTCGATAGTTTCGGGTTTGAGTACGAATTCCAATCGGCGACCGATTGGTATGCGAGCGGACGCTTCGATCCGGCCTTGCTGGCGGTGCTCAAGCATTACGACGCGATCATGGCGGTGATGCTGCCCTCGCTGCGCGAAGAGCGCGCCAAAACCTATAGCCCCTTCCTGCCGGTCAGCCCGAAGACCGGCCGGGTGCTGCAAGTGCCGATCCTGGAGCATAACGTCGCCGCTGGTACGGTGGTGTTCGAGGATGAAGACGGTGCCCGCACCGAAGTTCCGGTTACAGGCGGCAACTGCAAACTGCAATGGAAGCCCGATTGGGGCATGCGCTGGTTCGCGCTTGGCGTCGATTATGAGATGGCCGGCAAAGACCATTATCTGTCGGTCGAGCTTGCCTCGAAGATCTGCCGGATTCTGGGCTCCGAGCCGCCGGAGGGGTTTCATTACGAGCTCTTCCTCGACGAGGGCGGCCAGAAGATTTCGAAATCCAAGGGCAACGGGCTGTCGGTCGATGAATGGCTGCGCTATGCGCCGGAGGAAAGCCTGGCGCTGTACATGTATCAGCAGCCGCGCCGCGCCAAGCGCCTGCATTTCGACGTGATCCCGAAGGCGGTCGACGAGTATCTGACTTACCTCACCAAATTCCCGGGCGAGACGCCGCAGGCGCAGCTCGAAAATCCGGTCTGGCATATTCATAACGGCAAAGTCCCGGCCAATGACGTGCCGCTTACCTTCGGCGTGCTGTTGAACCTTGCTAGCGTCATCCATGCCGAGGAAGCGTCGGTGCTGTGGGGCTTCATCAGCCGCTATAACCCGAACGTGACCCCCGGCTCATCGCCCTTGCTGGCGCGGCTGATCGGCTATGCGCTTGCTTATTACCGCGACTTCGTAAAGCCGGCCAAGAAGTACCGGGCGCCGGATGAAACCGAACGCGCGGCGCTGACTGCACTGGCGGCAGCACTCGAAGCGGCACCGACCGATAGCGATGCGGAAGCGCTGCAG
>CAIZEE010000238.1 GCA_903931835.1 uncultured Elstera sp. | reverse complement strand
TGCTTCCCGATTTTGACCTGCTTCCCGATTTTTGGGCCATTTAAAGCTGGAAATTTCTAATTTAGGGTAGTCGGCCGGAAGAGGAGCAGGCGATGAAGAAGTCAAAGTTTTCAGAGGCGCAGATCGCCTTCATTTTGAAACAGGCGGAGGGTGGAACGCCGATCGGCGAGGTCTGCCGTGGTCCAACCCCCTAGAATTGATCCACCTTTGATGTAGTTTTTTGGTGGAGGTGAGTTATGCCGCGGAGGATTTACAAGCCTGAGGAGATTATTGCGAAGCTTCGCCAAGTTGAGGTTTTGACCTCGCAGGGCAAGTCGGCTGTCGATGCGATCCGTTCGATCGGGGTTACGGATGCGACGTTTTACCGTTGGCGCCAGGAGTATGGCGGGCTGAAGGTTGACCAGGTGAAGCGAATGAAGGAGCTGGAGGCCGAGAATGCCCGACTGCGTCGTGCGGTTTCCGATCTGACACTTGAAAAATTGGTTTTGAAGGAAGCTGCTTCGGGAAACTTTTAAGCCCAGCCCGCCGCCGGGATTGTGTAAAGCATGCGGTGGCCGAGCTGGGCGTCTCTGAGCGGTTTGCCTGCCGGGTGCTGGGGCAACCGCGCACGACCCAGCGCAAGGTCCCCAGAACGGCCGACGACGAGGTTGCGTTGACCCGGGATATCATTGCCCTGGCCAGGCAGTATGGCCGGTACGGGTATCGGCGGATCACGGCGCTGCTGCGGGATGCCGGGTGGCTGGTGAACAAGAAACGCGTCGAACGGATCTGGCGCCAGGAGGGGCTGAAGGTTCCGCAGCGCCAACCCAAGCGCGGGCGGCTTTGGTTGAATGACGGCTCGTGCATTCGTCTGCAGCCGGAGCGGCCCAACCATGTCTGGGCTTATGATTTCGTCGAAGACCGCACGCATGACGGCCGCAAGATACGGATGCTGAATATCGTTGATGAATTCAGCCGTGAAGCGCTTGCGATCCGAGTCGAGCGACGGCTCAACTCCAACGACGTCATCGACGTGCTTTCGGATTTGTTCATTCTGCGCGGCGTGCCGGCGCATATCCGGTCAGATAACGGGCCTGAATTCATCGCAAAAGCGGTGCAGGCGTGGATCACTGGCGTTGGCGCACAGACCGCATATATCACGCCAGGCAGCCCTTGGGAGAACGGCTACATCGAGAGTTTCAACGCGCGGCTGCGCGATGAGTTCCTGAACGGTGAAATTTTCTACACGCTGCAAGAGGCAAAGATTTTGATCGAAGCGTGGCGGCGTCAATACAATACGGTCCGGCCGCATTCCTCACTTAGCTATCGACCACCGGCGCCAGAGGTTTTGATGTGGCCGGCACCGCCAGCCGCTTTGAATGGCGCGCTGCCGGCCACATCAAAACCGGCCCAGCTCCCGTGCAATTAACTACATTGGAGATGGCTCACCGATCGGGGGCTTGCCATTGCGAAGCTCCGCGCTAGAGGGAGCGCTGAATTTTACAGTGACGAATACGATTGGGGCGTATCTGATCATGGCCGGGATTGGGCTGATTTATGTTCGGGTGGGCGCGTTGGATTTCTCCGCGCTGCAGCTAGGGGTGTTAAAATATCCGCATGATGCAGTGGTTGACGCGGCGTTTGCTCTCCTGACCATGGGGTTT
>CAIZEE010000237.1 GCA_903931835.1 uncultured Elstera sp. | reverse complement strand
GTCGATATCGGCTCCAGCTTCGACACCGCAAGCCGGGGCGAAATCGATCTGGTGCTCGGCCACGGTGCCGATCCCGCCAAGGTTTCCTTCGGCAACACGATCAAGAAAGAACGCGACATCGCCTATGCCTATCAGCAGGGCGTGCGTCTGTTCGCCTTCGACAGTCAGGCCGAGCTGGAAAAACTCGCGCGTCAGGCGCCGGGTGCCCGCGTGTTCTGCCGTATTCTGATGGAATGCGGCGGCGCGGAATGGCCGCTCAGCCGCAAATTCGGCTGTGCGCCGGAGATGGCGGTGGAATTGCTCGTCAAAGCGCGCGAGATGGGGCTCGACCCTTACGGCCTGTCCTTCCATGTCGGATCGCAGCAGACCGATCTCGGCCAATGGGATATCGCGATCGGCCGCGCCGCCGCCATGTTCCGGGCACTGGCCTCGCTCAATGTCGATCTGAAGATGATCAACATCGGCGGCGGCTTCCCCGCGCGGTATCGCAGCGAGATCGCACCCTTCGAGGCCTATGCCGGCGCCGTCATGACCGCGATGACCGATCATTTCCACAACACCATCCCGCATATCATCGTAGAGCCCGGCCGCAGCATGGTTGGCGAGGCCGGCATCATCCAGTCCGAGGTCGTGCTGATCTCGGAAAAGGGCGATGGCGATGACCGGCGCTGGGTCTATCTCGATATCGGCAAGTTCGGCGGCCTGGCCGAGACGATGGACGAGGCGATCAAATACCGCATGACGACACCGCATGACGGCAGCCCGACCGTGCCGGTTGTGCTGGCGGGGCCGACCTGCGACAGCGCCGATATTCTGTACGACAAAAGCGATTACCGGCTGCCCGAAGACTTGGCGATCGGCGACAAGGTCGAAATATTGAGCACCGGCGCCTATACCTCGTCCTACTGCTCGGTCAATTTCAACGGCTTCGCACCGCTGAAAACCTACTGCGTCTGACATAGATAAAGTCAAGGGCTGGTTGATCGCGGTATCATTGTACCGAATGATTAACCGGCCCTACTCATATCTGCATAAGACTTATATGAATAAATTTTAACAACGCGCAATTTATTGCTTGTCCTTCAATTGCCACAATGTTGTCCTAAACACTCTCCCCACTGATCGTAAGTGTCGAAACCTCAATTAGCGAGGCGTGGTCTAGCGATAGACCTCGGCAATGCCTTGGGAGAGAGCTCATGACAGAGACGATTGATTATATGGTTGCGGAAATTCCGGCGCTGCAACGCTATGGCCGTACGCTGGCCGGGACACAGGCCAGTGCCGAGGATCTGGTCCAGGATACGCTGGAACGCGCCATCCATAAATTCCACCTTTATCAGCAGGGCACCAGTCTGCGCCTGTGGCTGTTCACGATCATGCGCAATCTGTTCCGCGACCAATATCGACGGCAGCGTAAGAGCCGAGCGATCGCAAGCGAGCTCGGCCATGCGGCCAATGACAGCGCCCCGGCCGACCAGCTCGACCGGCTGATCAATGCCGAAATGCTGGCGGAGCTCGACGGGCTGAAGAAGGAATACCGCGATCTGCTGATCATGGTCGGCGACCAGGGTCTGTCCTATGATCAGGCGGCCAAGGCGGCCGGCGTCCCGCTCGGCACCATTCGCTCACGCCTGTTCCGCGCCCGCTCGCTATTGGCCGAGCGGATCGGGGCGCAGGGCGGCGGGGCGGTTCACAGCTTCAGCTAAGGGCTAGGGCCCGATCGTCAATCAGGCCCTAGCACGCTATTTGGCGTTGGAGAACAGCGCCTTCTGATCGCTTGGTTGCGAGCGCCAATATTGCGGCGGGGCAACCACCGAGGCGCCGAGCTTGGCCGCCGCGTGCCACGCCCAGCGCGGGTCATAGAGCGCGCCACGGGCCAGCGCCACGACATCGGCCTGGCCGTTCGCCACGATGGACTCGGCTTGCTCGGCGTCGGTGATCAGACCGACCGCGAAGGTGGTAAGCCCGGTCGCCTGACGGACGGCCTCCGCAAACGGCACCTGGTAGCCCGGTTTCAGCGCGATCTTCTGATCGGGCGATAAGCCGCCCGATGACACATCGATCCAATCGACGCCACGCGCTTTCAGCGCATTGGCAAACACGATCGACTGTTCCAGATCCCAGCCGCCCTCAACCCAATCGGTCGCCGAAATCCTGACGCCGACCGGCTTGTTCGCCGGAAACGCCGCGCGCACCGCGTCGAACACGGCGAGCGGGAATCGCATGCGGTTCTCCAAGCTGCCGCCATACTGGTCGGTGCGCTGATTGGACAAGGGCGACAGGAATTCATGCAGCAGATAGCCATGGGCGGCATGGATCTCGAGCGCATCGATGCCAAGCCGTTCGGCCCGCTTGGTGGTCGCGACGAAGCTGTCAAGAAGGCGCGCGAGCCCGGCCTCGTCTAGCGCGGCCGATGGGCGGTCGCCGGGCGTAAAGGGGATCGGTGACGGTGCCGCCGTCACCCAGCCGCCGCCTTCGAGCGACAGCTGCTTGCCGCCCTGCCACGGCACGGCGCAGGATGCCTTGCGCCCGGCATGGGCAATCTGCATGGCGACCGCGATCGGCGAATGCTGCCGGATGGCGGCCAGCACAGGCTCCAGCGCTGCCTCCGTCGCGTCGTCATAAAGACCGAGATCGCCCGGCGTGATCCGCCCGTCGGCCTCAACAGCGGTTGCTTCCAGACAGAGCAGGCTGGCGCCCGACAAAGCAAGGCCGCCCAGATGGATCATATGCCACGCGGTCGCCCGGCCCTGTTCGGCCGAGTATTGGCACATCGGCGAAATAACGATGCGATTGGCAAGTGTTAATCCGCGCAACTCAAGCGGCTGAAACAAAGCGGGCATGATAACTCCGGCATGAAATGATGGTCGGGTGGGCATGTAGGCAGGCAACTGCAGCATGCCAAGCTACACGGCAAAATCGCCCTGCCTCTTTATCCTATCGTTAAGTTTTGGGGCCGCAGAATTACGGGCAGTCTCGCAGATGCGAGATCAGTTTTGTGCCAAATCCGCGTGCTCGTGCCGACTGGATGGAGAGGATCGCTGTCAAGTATGTGATGAAGTATGGGGCAGGTATTGGGTATTACTCGTAAGTATGGATCAACCAGAATTGTCTAGGATTTGCAAACGCTTATAGAGATCGATGCTGCTGGTATGGCACCGATGCGAATCGAATTCTTGTTGTTGCATAGGCTATCTGAAAAGTTCTTATCGCTTCTTCTAGAACACCTCGCGGACGCATAGGCTCCGCCTTACGTGAAGGAACCGACCGATGACCATTACCCAACGGATTTATTGTCTGATCGCAGTCGGCCTGATCGCATTTGGCGGCTTGCTGGCTTTTGCACTGCCGCAAATGAAAGCGACGATGTTGGAGGAGCGCCACACCGCGCTCAAAAGCGAAATCGAACTCGCCAGCGGATTTGTCCAGCAACTGGTTGGCGAAGCAGCATCCGGTCACATGACGACCGAAGAGGCCCAGACCCGCGCCAAGGCAGGTTTGCGTGCGATGCGCTTCGCCGGCGGCAACTACTTCTTCGTCTACAGCAAGGAAGGCGACGCAATCGTCATGCCGGGCAATCCGGCACGCGAAGGCAAGAACTTCCTCGACGATGTCGACGTCAACAAGAAACCCTTCATGCGTGAGATCATCACGTCGGCCCAGCATGGCGGCGCTTTCGTCAGCTATGAGTTCCCGCGCGCCGGACAGACCAAGCCGGTGCCGAAAGTCGCCTTTGAAGGGTTCATCGAGCCCTGGGGCTGGGTAATCGGCAGCGGCGTCTATCTGGACGACATCGATGCCGCCTATGCCGATCTGGTCCGCTCAGTCGGCCTGGTCGCGGGCGCCATCGCCCTGCTGATCCTGGGTGCGAGCATCGTCATCGTTACCGGCATCTCGCGCCCGCTGAAGCGGTTGCGGGCAGCGCTCGCCAAGCTGCAGAAAGGCGACTATACGACCGCGATGCCCGACCAAGGGCGCAGTGATGAAATCGGCAAGGTCGCCGAGGCGCTGGAGGCGATGCGCAAGTCCGCACTCGATCTGGAGCAGGTGCGTGAAGCCCGTGCCCGCGACGCGATCGAGGCGGAGCAGGCCCGCAAATCAGCCTTGCTGGCGCTGGCCGCCCGCTTTGAGAGCGATGTCGGCCGGGTCGTCCAGGCAGTATCGCTGAGCTCGGTCGATATTCGCGGTGAGACCGAGCAGATGGCCGGGATCGCCCTCAATATCTCAAACCAGACCGAGACGGTCTCTCACGCATCCGAAGAATCGGCGAGCAGCGTCCAGACAGTCGCGGCCGCGACCGAGGAGCTGTCATCCTCGATCAACGAGATCAGCCGGCGCATCAGCGAGGCGGCGGAAATCTGCACCAATGCTGTCGCCAAGGCCGGACAGACGACCGACACCGTCACTCTGCTGGCTGAGAATGCCGGAC
This sequence comes from uncultured Elstera sp., assembly GCA_903931835.1. Lineage (GTDB taxonomy): Bacteria > Pseudomonadota > Alphaproteobacteria > Elsterales > Elsteraceae > CAIZEE01. The sequence goes on along the minus strand of CAIZEE010000237.1, from coordinate 6,893 downwards.
GCATCAGCGAAGTCGTGGGCCTGATCAACAACATCGCTACCCAGACCAATCTGCTGGCGTTGAACGCGACGATCGAGGCGGCACGGGCGGGCGAAGCCGGCAAGGGCTTTGCCGTGGTGGCGAGCGAGGTCAAGGCATTGGCCCAGCAGACCGCTAAGGCGACTGAGGAAATCCAGACCCAGGTCTCGTCGATCCAGGGCGAAACCCATCGGGCGGTCGATGCGATCAAGGGCATCGCCCAGGTCATCAACACGATTACCGAGATCACCTCATCGGTCGCGGCGGCGGTCGAGGAACAGGGTGCCGCTACCAGCGAAATCGCCCGCAATGTGCAGCAGGCCTCGGCCAGCAGCGGTCAGGTTTCGCACACGATCGGCGAAGTCGCCGACGCCGCCGTGAATAGCGGCACAGCCGCCCAGCGCATGCTGCAATCGGCCAAGGCGCTGGCCGACCAGGTGGGCGAACTCAGCGCACGGGCAACCGATTTCGTGACCGGAGTCCGCGCAGCGTAAGGGGAAGTTGCCGAGGCTAACCTGGACAAGCGGGATCATATTGCATGATCCCAACCCGGTTGGCCTCGGCATCCTCAAAGAAAGCTAGCCGGCCAACGCCCGGTATCTCGAATGGATCCGATAGGATCTTGCCGCCATAGAGGTTGACCCGGGCGATCGCCGCATCGAGATCATCGACGCCGATCGTGCATTCAAAGCCGCGCATGCCGCCCCCCGATAGCGCCACCTGGCGCTGCTGCAAGGCGCCCTGCAGCCCCTGATCCGTCCCCTCGCCGGTATGGATCAGATAGAATCCGGGCGGCCCCCAGGCCTCAAACCGCCAGCCGAAAGCGGCCTCATAGAAGCGCCGCGCGCGTTCAACATCGTCCGCCTGAACGGCAAAATGCCGGATGTGGTTCGCCATAAAACCTCCTCAAACTCTGATCGATACTGTAGTCGCTGGTTTGGCCGCCGCTGAAATCCTGTTCAGCCGGCATCCCGGTATCGTACGGTGAAACAAGGCGCACTAAAGGGGGGAAACACGATGCTGAGCATAAAATCCGCGCTGGTTGCAGGGACACTGCTGGCCTGCCTGCCGCTATACTATGTCGAGGCCACGCCGGCCGATCAGGAAAGGCCAGCCGATATCACGGCCGAACAGGTCTTCAAGCTGATCGCCGAGGCGAAGCTCACCCATCGCGGGGTCAAACTGCCCGGCCATTCGCTGAAAAACCTCGATCTCAGCCATGCCGATCTCGCTGGCGCCGATCTTACCGCGTGCAATCTGTTTGGCGCAAAACTGGAAGGCGCCAATCTCAGCGGCGCTGATCTGAGAGACGCCAATCTCAATCTCGCCTGGCTGATCCACGCCAATTTCACCGGCGCCAATTTGACCGGCGCCAGCCTGGTTGCCCCCGTCGTCGCCGAGGGGCTGACGGTGAAATCCGGCGAGATTCCCGACTTTACCGGCGCCACGCTGACCGATGCCCGCATCCAGGCCAGGTTTACCGGCGGCAATATGGCGGGGGCCAATTTCTCGCATTCCGATATGTCGGCGCATATGATGAACCAGTCGATGGGGCTGATGCGCACCGAAATGGGCAGCGCCAATCTGGCGGGCGCCGATTTCTCGCATACCAATCTCGGCCACGCCATCCTGACCTTCGCCAATCTGACCGGCGCCAATTTTTCCGGCGCGGATTTGCGTGAGGCTGATCTGACCGGCGCCGATGCGACGGGGGCGAATTTCAACGGGGCCGATCTCAGCACCGCGATCCTGGACGGCACCCGGCTGACCGGCGCCAGCGGCGTCACCCAGTCCAAGGCCGGTGCGCATTAATGGCGTCGCTCATCCTGATCCACGGCTCGTTCCACGGACCCTGGTGCTGGTCGCCAATCACCCGTCAATTGGCGGAGGCAGGGCACGACGTCATTCTGGCTGATCTGACCACCGCAGCACCGGCGCCATCCGGCAAACCCGACCTCATGAGCTACGCCAGTCACGTCGCGGCGTTGATCGACGCAGCATCCGGCCCGGTGGTTCTGATCGGCCACAGCATGGGCGGTCTGGTCGCCTCCCAAGCAGCCGAATTGCGCGCGTCGCGCGTTCAATCGATTATCTATATCGCCGGACTTTTGCTGCGCGACGGCGAAACGCTGAACAGCTTCATCACCGCCCATGCGGCATTGGGCGTGCGCGATCTGGTGCTGGAATCGATGCAAGTCTCGGCCGATGGCGAAGTCGCGACCTTCCCCCAAAGCGAGGCCGCACGGGTCTTCTACAATAGCTGCAGCGAAGCCGATGCGGCCTGGGCGGCGCGGCAACTAGTGCCGCAACCGACCGGCGTTTACGTGACGCCGTTAGCGCTGACTGATGCTGCATTCGGGCGGATACCGCGCGCCTATATCAGGGCAGCAAGGGACCGCGCCGTGGTCCCGCTTTACCAGGACGCCATGATCGAGCGGCTACCCTGCGGCCAGGTGATCACGCTCGACAGCGACCATTCGCCCTTCCTCAGCATGCCGGCGGAACTGGTAAAAGCCCTGGTGACTGTAATCGCTACGAATTAAGGCTTTACTGAATCTTTAGGCTCAGGCCCGATTATCCGCAGCCAATCGCTCGTGGCGTCCCGTTTTCGCAGCCTTTGGCAGGCAGCCGGCCATCCCGAAGATGGTCGCGTCCGGTCGATATGTTCGAATGCAAAGGCTATGACAATAGGATTAGTGGAGTTACAACTTCCCTCTGTAATATGATGCACACGGGGATTGCGGCGAGGCGCGTAAGCTGACTAACAAAATGACTACCGCAAAATGCCTAAAATCGGCAGGAAAGCGGCAAAGTCTTGTGTGGCCTTAATCGGTCCAAAGCCGTGTCCTCTGGCGGACTCGCGGCACATATGCGGGATACTCGGTAATAGTGCTCAAAAATAAGCATATTTTGCCACGCCGGGATAAGCAGGCGGCGGATCGGCCTGACGGGTTGGCTAACAGCGCGATAGTCTCGTTCCGGAGCATGGTGACGCGGGCCGTCATCGCGTTATGCCTCGCGCTCGCGTGCGCGCCTGCCAGTCGCGCGCAGACACCGCCCACGCCGCCGCGCACAGGCGATGTCGGCGAACAATTGCGCGACGTCACGCCGAAGGTAGCGCCCCAGCTACCGAGCACGCCGAATATCGAGGGCCTGCCAAAGGATGAGGCTAAGCCTGAGGCCGCCGACGAAGGCCCGGCGATCCATGTCGAGCGCTGGCAGCTCGAAGGGAACACGATTTATCCGACTGCCGAATTGGAGGAATTGCTGGCCGATATCGTCGGCCAGGATCTGACCCTTGGCGGACTGCAGGATGCGGTCTCCAGGATCAGCTTGCTGTATCGCAAAGATGGGTACCCATTGGCGCAGGCCTATCTGCCGCCGCAGACGATCGAGAACGGCGTGGTCCGCGCGGTGATTGTCGAGGCGCGCATCGGCAAGGTGGTCTTGAGCGAGGAAAGCCAGGGATTGCTGGACGAGGATCTGATCCAATCCTTCCTCGACACGCTGCCGCCCGGAACCTTGATCGAGGATGGCGCGATCAATCGTCTGGCGCTGACCCTGGGCGATCTGCCGGCGATGAATGCGAAACTGACGCTCGAACCCGGTGCCACCTATGGTACGACCAATGTCGTGGTCGGGCTGGACGCGGATGACTGGTGGCAGGTCAGCGCCGACACGGATAATTATGGCTCCTATTCGACCGGGCGGTATCGCCAGGGCATCACCGCCGCGTCGCGCAATCTGCTGGGCTATGGCGAAGAGGTTGATTTCCGCGGACAGCGGACCAGTGACGGACAGCTTTACGGCAGTCTCGGCGGCACCATCGCCGCCAGCGGCAATGGCGACCGGCTTGGCTTCACCCTGTCACATTTGGCGTTTTCGCTGGGCGGCATCTACAAGGGTGCGGGCGGCGGCGAGGCGACGGTCGCCGAGATCAATTATCGCTATCCCATCGTCCGCGACATCCAATCGACCTTGATCGCGACCGTAACCTTCGATCACCGCCTGCTGACGACGACCTCGCCCTCGCTCGACGACACCCGCCACGAACAGGTCGGAACGGTCAGCCTGAATTGGTCGCGCATCGATAGCTGGGGAACGTTCACCTTTCAGGGCAACAGCGTTTTCGGCTCCATCAACTTCGATAACGCCCAAGCGGCGGCGGAGGACAGCACGCTTGGCGGCCCGCAAACCGCCGGGCGATTCGCCAAATTCACCTATGCGGTCAGCCGTTTGGAACCCCTCTATGAGGGCTTTTCGCTATACGGCTCGATCAACGGCCAGTACACCGGCAACAAGCGCCTCGACTCGGTCGAGTCGTTCTCGCTGGGCGGGCCGAGCGGTGTGCGCGCCTATCCCTTGGGCGAAACCCAGGGCGATGGCGGCTATCAGGCGAGCGTCGAACTGCGCTATACGCCGCCTGACTTGGAGCCGTCCTGGGGCACGCCGACTGCCTATACGTTCTTTGATCTGGGCGAGATAACCCAGCATCCCGGCATTGATCCCGCCACCGACACGCCGTTCCGGCGTGGCTATGGCTTTGGCCTGCAATATGCGATCGGCAAGGTGCAGTTCAGCACGATGGTCGGCTGGCGTCTGTCTGGCGACCCGCATTCGGTGCCGAGCTATGCGCCGCAAGAAATCTATTATCAGATCTCGATGGGCTTCTAGCGACATGGCCGCGAGCCCCATGAAGCGCCTTAGAAGCGCCCTTCTAGGCGGGCTCGCCAGCTCAGCTTTGCTCATCGGCTTCGGCGTCGACCCGTCCCGGGTGCAGGCCGCAACAGGGTCAAACACGCTGCCATCGGGCGGCCAGGTCATCAAGGGTCAGGTGACCATCGGCCCGGCCAACGGCAACACGCTGACCGTCACCGAAATCAGCAACCGCGCCGTCGTCAATTGGCAGAGTTTCGACATCGGCAGCAACGCCAAAGTCGATTTCGTACAGCCGGGCACCACTGCCGCGATCATGAATCGCATCATCGGCAATAACGCCTCGCAGATTTTCGGGCAGCTGACGTCAAATGGCATCGTCTATCTGATCAATAGCGCCGGCATCATCTTTGCGCCGGGATCACAGGTCAGCGTCGGCGGGCTGGTGGCTTCCACGCTCGATATCAAGAACGACGATTTTATGGCCGGGCGCGACAGCTTCACCGCAGCCCGCAACGCCGCCGCCATCACCGTGCGCGGATCGATCTTCGCCAATAAGAACATTACCCTGAAAGGGGGGGCGGTCAACGTCTCGGGCCTGATCCAGGCCGGCACCGCCTCGGCCAATGCTGATGGCACGATCACGCTGGGCGGTACCAGCGTGGCGCAGGATGGCACGCTGAAGGCCGCCGGCGGCACGATCGCGATCGACGCCGGCACCGTCTCGCTCGGTGCCGGTACAACCAGCGTCGCCAATGCCGAGGGTAACGGCGGCACCATCACCGTGACCGCCGATACCAGCCTGACCGCGACAGCCGGCCATGTCCTGGACGCGAGCGGCAGCGGCCACGGTGGCAGCGTCGTCATGACCGCACCGACCATCGATCTGGCGGACGCGACGATCCTTGCACGCGGCAGTGGCGCCAATGCCGGCGATGCCGGTGGCGGCGTCGTCCGCGTCGGCGGCGATCCGCGCGGGCAGGGTCCGCTCAAGAACGCCAAGTCGACCACACTCGGGTCGACGACCGTCATCGACGCCAGCGCCACGACGCAGGGTACGGGCGGGCAAATCACCGTTTGGGGCACCGATGAAGCCGTCGTGTCCGGCACGTTGCGGGCGACGGGCGGCAAGGCTGGCGGCGATGGCGGCCAGATCGAAACCTCCGGCCATTACCTGGACGTTAACGGCATCACCGTTACCACATCTGCCTCTAAGGGCAAGACGGGCGACTGGCTGCTCGATCCGATCGACATCACCATCGATAATTCGACGGACAGCAACATCAACCAGGTTGGCGGTACGATTGAGGCCGGGGCGAGCACGCCGTCAAGCTCGACGCTGACCGTGTCGACCCTGCTGACCGCCCTCAACAGCACCGATGTCACGATCGACACCAATGCCGGCCCCGGCGCCAGCGCCACGGGTTCCGGCAACATCACGGTCAATGCGGCGATCAGCTGGTCCTCGGCGCATAATCTGACCTTCAACGCATCGAACATCATCACGGTCAACGCTGGTGCGCCGATCACCTATACCGGAGCGACCGCGCAGAGCCTGACGATGAATGCCGGCAACGCAATCGTGACCAACGACTTCGTCGGCGCATCGGGCGGCGGCGCCTTGTCCATCGCGATGAACGCCCGCACGATCACGATCAATTCTGCGATCAATAGCCTGGGCGGCGCCATCTCGATGATCGCCAGTGCTGCGACCAACCAGGGCGGCGGCGTGCTAACCGTCAACGGCAGCATCGATTCGAGCAGCGGCACCGGCGGCATCACGCTGATTTCTGATACCGACTTTACAACCAATGCGGCGATAACCGCCGGCGGCGCCTTGCTGGTCGAAGCCGGCCGGAATGTCACCCTGGCCGGAACGATGAGCGGCACCGGGGTTACGGTCGCCGCCGGGGCCACAGCCGCCCACACCGCCGATACCCAGACGGGATCGCCGGCGCTGACGCTGGCTGGCGCCACGACGCTGACTGCGACCAGCGGCGCTGTAAGCCTGACGACCACCAGCGGCGCCGTCACCATCGGCAATAATTTGACCCTGTCGGGCACCGCTGGCGCCACCATCACCGGCACCAGCATCACCGATACGGCGGCAATCTCGACGACCGGCGGCAGCTCCTTATCGCTGCTGGCGCGGACCATCAATCTGCTGGGCAGCATCACCACCGATGGCGGCGCGATCTCGGCGACCGCCAGCGCCTCGG
>CAIZEE010000236.1 GCA_903931835.1 uncultured Elstera sp. | reverse complement strand
CTCGCCATCGACGAAGCGCTGATGGCGGAAGTCCAGGCGATCCGCGATGCGACCAAGCCGGTCGAGACGCTGCTGGTTGCCGACGCGATGACCGGCCAGGACGCGGTCAATGTCGCGCGCGCCTTTGAGGACAAGATCGGGCTGACCGGCATCGTGCTGACCCGGATTGACGGCGATGCACGCGGCGGTGCCGCCCTTGCCATGCGCGCGGTCACCGGCAAGCCGATCAAGCTGCTCGGCACCGGCGAGAAGATGGACGCGCTGGAGGAGTTTCACCCCGAACGCATCGCCGGCCGCATCCTGGGCATGGGCGACGTCGTCAGCCTGGTCGAACGCGCGGCCGAGACGATCGATCGCGACGAGGCGGAGAAGCTGGCCGCCAAGATGCAGAAGGGCAGCTTCGATCTCGAGGATTTCGCCAAGCAACTGCGCCAGATGCAGAAGATGGGCGGCATGTCGGGCATCATGGGCATGCTGCCCGGTGTCGGCAAAATCAAGAAACAGCTGGCCGACGCCAATATCGACGACCGCATGCTGAAGCGCCAGGAAGCGATCATCCTGTCGATGACCAAAAAGGAGCGCCGCGACTACAAGCTCCTCAACGCCAAACGCAAGGTCCGGATCGCCAATGGCTCCGGTACTTCCGTTCCCGAAATCAACCGGCTGCTGAAGCAGTTTCAGGACATGAGCCGGATGATGAAACAGATGCAAGGCCTGCAGAAAAGCGGCCAGCTGCAACGCATGTTGCCGCAATTGCTCGGCCGACGCCAACACCCCAACTAAACTCAAACCACCAGGAAAATATCATTCATGCTTAAGATCAGACTGACCCGTGGCGGCGCCAAGAAGCGCCCGATTTACCGCATCGTTGTCGCCGAGGCGACCGCCGCCCGTGACGGCCGCTTCATTGAGAAGGTCGGCACGTACAACCCGATGGTCGCGAAGGATCATCCCGAGCGCCTGACGCTCAATGTCGAGCGGATCAAGCATTGGCTGTCCGTTGGCGCACAGCCGACCGACCGCGTTGCCCGCTTCCTTGGCGTTAATGACGTGATCCCGATGCCGGCCCAGCGCGTGACGCCGAGCCAGTCGGCACCGAAGAAGAAGGCCGCCGCCCGTGCCGCCGCAGCAGCCGCTGCCGCTGAAACGGCGAGCGCCTAAGCTCAAGAGGACCGGGAGCGGCTTTGATGCCCCATACTCACCCCGATAGCGACCCCAGGGTCTGTGTCGGCCAATTCGCCGGTGCGCATGGCGTGCGCGGACAAATGCGTCTGCGCAGCTTCACCGCCGAGCGGGAGGCCGCCATATCCTATGGTCCGATCGAGGATGAGACGGGCCAGCGCCGCTTCAAGCTGCGCCCTGTCGGCCAGGCAAAGGACATGCTGGTCGTGACCGTGGAGGGTGTGAGTGACCGCGATGCGGCGCAGGCGCTCACCGGCGTGAAGCTGTATGTCCCGCGCGCGGCCTTACCCGAGATCGACGACGAGGATGAGTATTACCAGGCCGATCTGATCGGCTGCGCGGTGCTCGACCCCGATGGCGAATCGCTGGGTGAGGTCAAGGCGGTGCATGATTTCGGTGCCGGCGAGATGCTGGAGATCACGACCAAGGGAGCGGCGACACGGTTGTTACCGTTCACGCGGGCGGTGGTTCCAGTGGTCGATATCGCGGGTCGGCGGATCACGGTCGATCTGCCGGTCGAGATCGTCGGCGAGGCATCCAAGCCCGACCAGGACGGTGCCGCATGACCACGCCCTGGACCGCCCGGATCCTGACCTTGTTCCCGGACATGTTCCCGGGGCCGCTTGGCCTATCGCTCGCCGGCAAGGCGTTGCAGGACGATGTCTGGCGGCTGGAGGCGATTGATATTCGCGACTTCGCGGATGATCGCCATCGCACGGTCGACGATGCGCCGTTTGGCGGCGGGCCTGGCATGGTGATGCGCGCTGATGTGCTGGACCGTGCGCTCGACGCCGTTACGGTGCCGGGCACGCCGACTGTCTATCTGACGCCGCGCGGATCCCGCTTCGATCAGGCGAAGGCGCGTGAATTGGCGGCTGCACCCGGTGTATCCATCCTGTGCGGACGGTTTGAGGGCGTTGACCAGCGCGTGCTGGAAGCGCGCGGGTTGATGGAAATCAGCATCGGCGATTTCGTGCTGTCGGGTGGTGAGCCGGCAGCGATCGTCATGCTGGATGCGTGCGTCCGGCTGCTGCCGGGCGTGATCGGCGCCCAGGAGACGTTGGAAGAAGAGAGTTTCGAGCACGGGTTGCTGGAATATCCGCATTACACCCGCCCGGCCGAATGGCAGGGACGGGCAGTGCCGGACATCCTGTTATCCGGACATCACGAAAAGATTCGCGCCTGGCGGCTCGCCCAGGCGGAACAAACGACCAGACAGCGCCGTCCCGACCTTTGGGCGCGCTATCTGGAAACACAATCTTGAGAGAGAAGGTAGAGGGCATAAGCCATGAACATTATCGAACAGTTCGAAAAAGAGCAGATTGAGAAGCTGACCGCGACGACGCCGGTCCCCGACTTCGCGCCGGGCGACACGCTAAGTGTCAAGGTGAAGGTGGTTGAGGGCACGCGCGAGCGTATCCAGGCCTTCGAGGGCGTGTGCATCGCCCGCAAGAATGCCGGCATCAACTCCAACTTCACCGTGCGCAAGATCTCGTATGGCGAGGGTGTCGAGCGCGTGTTCCCGCTGTACAGCCCGCGTCTGGCCGCGATCGACGTGGTCCGCCGTGGCGCCGTCCGCCGCGCCAAGCTGTATTACCTGCGTGGCCGTCGCGGCAAGGCAGCCCGTATCGCCGAGAAGACCAGCTACACGGCACCGAAGGCCGAATAGCTTCCGGCCTTACGTCAAGCATTCAGGGTCTGATCAACGGATCAGACCCTTGGGAGAGGATGGATATGTCAGGGTCGCGCACGCTGTACGACAAGATCTGGGACAGCCACGTTGTGCATACCGAGGAGGACGGCACATCCGTCCTCTATATCGACCGGCATCTGGTGCATGAAGTCACCAGCCCGCAGGCCTTTGAAGGTTTGCGGCTGACCGGACGAAAAGTGCACCGCCCTGACGCGACGATTGCCGTAGCGGATCACAACGTGCCTACCAAGGACCGCCAGCTGCGCATCGCCGACGACGAATCGCGCATCCAGATCGAAACACTGGAGATGAACGCGAAAGAGTTCCACGTGCCCTATATCCCGATGAACGATATCCGCCAGGGCATCGTGCATATCATCGGGCCGGAACAAGGCCTGACCCTGCCGGGCATGACGATCGTTTGCGGCGACAGCCACACCGCGACCCATGGCGCGTTCGGAGCGCTGGCCTTCGGCATCGGCACCTCGGATGTCGAGCATGTGCTGGCGACCCAGACGCTGACCACGCGGCGGTCGAAGAACATGCGCATCCATGTCGAGGGCGATCTGCCGCCGGGCGTCACGTCCAAGGATCTGATCCTCGCGATCATCGGGCTGATCGGCACTGCCGGCGGCACCGGAGCGGTCATCGAATACACCGGCAAGGCGATCCGCGACCTGTCGATGGAAGGTCGCATGACGGTTTGTAACATGTCGATTGAGGCGGGTGCGCGCGCCGGCATGATCGCCCCGGACGAGACGACCTTCGCCTATCTGGCCGGCCGTCCCTATGCGCCGAAGGGCGCCGCCTTCGAGCAGGCCGTGAATTTCTGGAAGACGCTGCCGAGCGATCCCGACGCAGTGTTCGATCTCGAAGCGACCCTCGACGCGAGCGCCCTCG
>CAIZEE010000235.1 GCA_903931835.1 uncultured Elstera sp. | reverse complement strand
TATCGGGAGGTATTCAGCCGATTTATTGCCGGCCGCTCAGCCTGCTTCGGACCGCATGCTTGCTTTGGGCGCTTTGGCGGTCCTGCTGGCGGAGGAACGATCACAGGCTCGGGCCGCCGATCTCGCAGATCCGTTCTCACCTTGGGGCCAGGCGCCCGGATGGTCGTTGAACCATCAATCCTATTGCGATGTCATACTGCTGGATGAAGAGCGCGACGTATCCGTTCGAACCTATTTCCGAGGCCCGAACCTGATTATGGCGCTACCCGGCGGCGACATGGCGGTCGAGGGCGCCTATGACGTCGATCGCCGACCGATCGCGCGTCTTGATGGCGTCCGAATCGTCGTCCGGGCCATTCGGGACGGCAAGCATTTGACGATCTTCGCCGACGGGACGGAACACAGTTTTGTCCTGCGCGATCCGCGTGAGGTTGAGGTCACGGGCGGCGAGGTCGGGCGTCTGGTTGCCCCCATGCCGGGCCTGGTGACGCAGGTTCTGGTCGCGGCCGGCGACACCGTCGCAAAGGGTGCGCGGTTGCTGACCCTGGAGGCGATGAAAATGGAAATCGCCATATCAGCACCGCGCGACGGTGTCGTCGCCAGGGTGGATTATGCCGTGGGCGATCTGGTTGCCGAGGGTGCAGAGCTGCTGAAGCTCGAAGAACTGCCGTGAGCCTGCCGCAAGCGGTCAGGATCGTCGAAGTTGGTCCGCGCGACGGCTTACAGAACGAGGCCGTACTGGTTCCAGCGCCGGTGAAGCGACATCTGATCCAATTGCTGATCGACTCAGGCCTGAAAACCATTGAGGTCGGCAGCTTCGTGTCGCCCCGCTGGGTGCCGCAAATGGCCGATACGGCGGACATTCTGGCCAGCCTGCCGCGCGACAACGGCGTGCGATACCCGGTCCTGGTCCCGAACGCGCAAGGCATGGCGGCAGCGTTGGCAGCGGGCGCCACTGAAATCGCCGTCTTCGTTGCGGCGTCGGAAAGCTTTTCCCGCAAGAACATCAATTGCTCGATCGACGAGAGCTTCGTCCGCCTGATCCAGGTAGCGGAGACGGCGGCCAAGCTTCACATCCCGGTACGTGGCTATATTTCCTGCGTGGTCGGCTGTCCGTATGAGGGAGAGATAGCCCCCGGTGCGGTAGCGAGCGTCGCGGCGCGACTGCTCGAGATGGGCTGCTATGAAATATCGCTGGGCGACACGATCGGCGTCGGCACGCCGGTCAAGGTTCAGGCGATGATCGATGGGGTGGCAGCTCATGTCCCGGTCGGTCAACTGGCGCTGCACTGCCACGATACCTGGGGGCAGGCGCTCGCCAACATCTTTGCCGGGTTGGAGCGCGGTGTCGCGGTCGTCGACAGCGCAGTTGCCGGTTTGGGCGGCTGTCCCTACGCGAAGGGGGCGAGCGGCAATGTTGCGACCGAGGATGTGGTTTATCTGTTGAACGGACTTGGCATCGATCACGGTGTCGATCTCGGCGCCGTTGCCCTGGCCGGTCGTTACATCATGGGAGAGCTCGGCCGCTCCTCGCAATCCAAGGTCGCTCGGGCCTTGCTCGCCGCCGATCGCGTTTGAAGCCACAGGCACCTTAGCGACGCCGTCTAAGCCGCCAGAATCGTTGGCAAATCATCCTTGCGGCAGCCGTCGTAAATAGGCGACCTTCTAAAGATATACCCAGAAATTTGAACTAAATAGCCGCTCGCGAGTTATGGAGGGAGATCGCTTTTGATCAACCGCCGCTGGAGGAACTCGTGAATAGCGTTTCGGATCCCGGCCGTTTTAGTGACCGCATTGCGGTATTGCTTCGCGGCTGCACGATTTTCTTTGAATTTCCGGTTGGCACATTTCCGGTTGGCGCGCGTTTTAGTGATCTGGCCAATCGAACCGAACAGTCTCGCACGCGTGGCTTACGACGCGTCGCGACGGAATTCGGTCCTCATCATAAAGGAGATGCACATGTCTAAGTGTTCCACGGCAATCGACTCAACTCGCAAGCTGGCGTTCACCGCCTTGTTCGGCGCAGCCTGTCTGGCAGCCCCGCTCAGCATGGCGCATGCGCAGTCGGTCGACACCACACCGCTGCCGGCACCTGGCTCCTCGTCCTATAGCCAGACAACGTCGACCACGAGCACCGCTCCGGGTGTGAACAATTACAGCACGACCACGGCCACAAAGTCGGTTGATGCCAATGGTGCGGAAGTCGTGAAGGAGAAGACCTACGTTGCCACCCCTGCAGGGACGCGCGCCAGCTCGGTGACGGAGGTTAAAACCCCCGATGGCGGGTCGATGACCACGACGCATGAGGAGCATACGAGCAACCCGTCGGTCGAGACGACCTCGACCCACACCTCTACCTCGACTGAGATCCACTAATCGTTAGCCAGCAGTCGGACGAATCCCGTCCGGCTGCTGCATAGACATTCATTTCAGCTCAAACACAGGAGTAAAATTTATGAACGCTTCCAAATCACTGTTCGGCGCTTTGCTGATTGCCGGCTCTTTCACCATTGCGGCCTGCGCCAGCGACAAGACCGTAACCCATACCACCACGACCGAGCGCACCACGACCTCGACCGCGCCAGCCGTGCCGGATACGGCAAGCTCGACCACGACCACGACGACGCGTCAGATCAATCAGTAAAGCCTACTGGTGTAAATCGAGCACTCGGGAGTGTTGGTCTCGCGCCAGCACTCCCGTTTTCTTGTCTAAAGGCGTGCCGACAGGATTGCCGACGTACACGCGCCAAACCCGATCGGCACATAGCCATCTGCCTTGGCCGTCGCCGATAGGCTGACCTCATCGCCGTCTTCCAGGAAGGCCCGGCTCTCCCCGTTAGGAAGCTGCAGGCGCTCCGTCCCATTCTTCGAGATTTCCATCAGACTGCCAAAGCCGCCCGCATCCGGCGCCGAGATCGTGCCGGTGCCAAGCAGATCGCCTGGGTTGAGATTGCAGCCGTTTGAGGCGTGGTGGGTCAGCAATTGAGCGACCGTCCAATAGAGATTGGCCGTCGTACCGCTGCTCAATCGATACGGCGCTTGCCCAGCCTGCCGCATGCGTTCGGACGATAGCGTTACTTCCAACTCGACTGCCAGCGCG
>CAIZEE010000234.1 GCA_903931835.1 uncultured Elstera sp. | reverse complement strand
GTGGCATTACACAGGGGCTGCGGAACCAAACGAACTGGATCACCAAATTTCAAAACCCCTTCGACACCGACATGACGATAATCGGTCAAAATCCCGAGGACGTAGAAATGAAAATCGGGGCCGACCAAGTCGTTCCACATTATGTAGATATAAAGCTCGGCAACATTCCGACGTCGGATCAGCGCGCCGAGGTGAACCGATTCGATGAGTATTATCTGTATTGGGATCGAATGGTGCGTCAGCCAACCAGCACGCTATCCGCTGAAAAACTAGAAATAACTAGCCGACCAGGCGCTTCAAAGGACGATCCCTACCTATCGCGGATCGATGCATTGGCCAGCGCCAGAAAATCCGACTTTTTCTATCGTGGGGCGTCGTCCAGCGATAATACAAAATTACTTGAGAGATCAAGTTGGATCGATCGATTGGTAACTGGCGAAACTACAGTTGCACCGCAAAAGGCATACCGATTTAAGAGCGTCTAGTATTTCGTAGAAGGAATGCCAATCCTCCCAACCAGCAGCCCAGATAGTTGGCGCGTTTATCATGTGACGCCCGACTGGAAGATCGAAATAGATTGTGATTTTGAACCCAGCGTATCGTAAGGGGCGGTTGAAATGAACATTCCGGCGTCCACTCAGCAGGCACACCCCTCTATTTGACGGCGCTACCCTGCGCCTGATAGCGGCTCTCCAGCAGATCGACCTCCCGCACCAGGCGGCGTAGCACGCCGTCCTCTAGCTTGCGCTCGCGGTAGAGGCGGTAAAACGCCTGGCGTTCGGCCTTAAGACCGGCGATGCGCAGGCGCTGTTCTACCCTGGCCAATTGCCGGCTTTCGATCTGCGCCTCTTCGCTGCCTTCCAGCGCTGATACCTGGCGGCTATAGCGTTCCATGGCGCGCAGGGCCGCCTCAGCGCAGATATCGGGGTGGTGGACCGATTTATCGAGTTCGGCCTGCGCGCGCTCGATCGCCTGCATGGCGGCGAGGCCAGCATGCTTGCGCGCCTCGTTCTCCTCCGCCTCGCCTTGTGTTTCAGGCGGCAGACGCAAGCGCTTGAGCAGCGGCGGCAGGCCGACCGTCGCCGTGGCGAGCGACAGCAGGATGATCGCGGTCGCCAGAAACACCGCGAGTTCGCGGCTGGGAAAGGGCTGACCGTTCGGCAGCAATTCGGGCAGGGTCAGCACGCCCGCCAGTGTGATCGCACCCTTGGCCCCGGCCAATGCCGTGACGGCCGGAATATGCCAGGTGAGCTCCGGCGCTGCCTCCCCCTTCATGCGGCTGCGCCACAGATACAGGCGGACCGACACAAAGGCCCAGGCGAAGCGTAGTGCGATCATCGCACCCAGGATCGCTGCGACATAGACCGGCAGCCACCACGCCCCCTGGCGTCCGCCGACATTCATGAAATCCTCGGCACGGGTCAGGATGTCGGGCAATTGCTCGCCCAGCAGTACGAAAATGGCGCCGTTCCAGGTGAACTGTACTGTGTCCCACACGGCGACGCCGCGAATCCGCGTCTGTGGCAGGGCTTGGCCGGTATTTTCAATGAAATTGACCGCGATCCCGGCCGAGACGGCGGCCAGAATGCCGGAAACATGGATCGCTTCGGCCGCGAGATAGACGCCGAACGGCACCAGCAGGCTGAACAGGATTTGCGTCCTGGGGTCCTCGGTTCCGCGTCGGAGCAGCCGGGCTTCGAGATAGAACACCCCCGCCGTGATCGCGACGCCAACCGCGATGCCGCCCAGCGCCAGCCACACGAAGGTCAGCGCGGCATGCTCGAGCGAGAACACGCCGGTCAGCGTCGCCGCCACAGCAAAGCGCAGGCATACCAGGCCAGAGGCGTCGTTCAGCAGCGACTCGCCTTCCAGGATATGCATCAGGCGGCTGGGTATCGGGTTTGCTGCGGCCAAGGCCGATACTGCGATCGGATCGGTCGGCGACAGGACGGCGGCCAGCGCAAACGCCACTGTCAGCGGCATGGTCGGGATCAGCCAGTGGATGAAATAGCCGATGCCCAGCACCGTCACGATGACCAGACCGAAAGCCAGCGCCACGATGGTTTTGGAGCTGCGCAGAATATCACGCTTGGGGATGCGCCAGCCGTCGAGAAACAATAGCGGCGGCAGAAACACGATGAAGAAGATTTCGGGGTCGAGATCGACGCTGGGCAGCAGCGGTGCGGCCCCGAGAACCGCGCCCAAGGCGATCTGGACGAGCGGGACGGGCACACGGATGAACCGGGTGATCCAGTCGCTGAACAGTACCGCGAACAGCAAGGCCAATATGACGGCGACGACTTCCATCGTTATGAAATATCCGGCGGGTTTGACGAGGAGTGGATATCAGATTGTAAGCGGCGGGCCGGGACTAGGCTAGCGCCTCGTGGTCGTTGGCGCCTGACACATCTAAACAAAACCTCGCTTGAAGCGCCGCGTAACTGCGGTGATTATTGGGTCTGTGACACGGCTCAAACGACTTGCCATCTGATCTGCGGTTCGGGGGGGTATTGTGGAGCTCACCGAAGACATTCTCGGCCTGGACAGTGTCATCTATGTCTTCGACAAGACGTTGACGATCGTCGAAGTCAACGCTGCCTTCGTGCGGTTTGCCGAGCAAAATCAAGGGGGTGCGGATTTTCGGGCAAAATACGGCGAAGGCTGCAATCTACTCGACATGATTCCAGAGCGGCTCCGGCCGTTTTATTCGAGCCTCTATCTGCGGGCGTTTAACGGCGAGGTGGTCGTGCATGATTACGAATGCCACACCCCGTCCTCCTATCGTCTGTTTCGCTTGCGCCTGATTCCGCTGGCTGATGGCCGGGTTGCGGCGGAAAACTCGCTTAGGGTCGAGAATGCGCTGGCGGATCCGCTGGGGCTGGATGAGAGCGCTATCGTCCAGGGCTATGTCGCCCCGTCGGGGCTGATCATCCAATGCATGCATTGCCGCCGAATCAAGACCGCCACTCCGCCCGAACGCTGGGATTTGATCCCGTCGCTGATCAAAAAACCCGACGACCGGATTTCGCACGGGCTATGCCCGGTTTGCCTGCCCCTTTACTACCCGGACTGACGCCTTCACTCTGCAACCCATAGAGTGCGATCGTTTCAGGTTCCTTCAACCCGGCGTCAGCTTCGAACCGCCAAACTGTTTCTTGATCGCGTCACCCAGTCACCGCTGCAACTAGGCGGTCCACACACTGAAGCCTCCATCAGCGCTTCTTGGCGCTATTCAGCGCGCTGACATGCCGTAACTGCCGAGTTATGAGCGAGTCAATCGAGAAGCGTCGCCGCGTCCCCGGCGCCGATGATTGCGGCACCCATCAGTTTTAACCGCATGGGCTTAAGGACGGAATTCTGATACCACCAAAAGCTGAAATTTGACTGGTATCCGCCATAAATTTTGATATTATGAATAGCGTCCGCTCGCTTGGTATTTATTAACCTAAAATTGTTTAGTAAATTGTTGTTTTATTGAAGGTTTCCTTGCACCTTCATTGGCCTAATATAGTAACTATGCTTACGGTAGAGTTGTTCAATGCGTATTTTATCTTTCTGTGTGCTTGGTTTGGCCTCATTAGTGTTGTTGTCTGGTTGTCATACGGCGCCGCCCGAAATCCCATTCGACAAGGCTGCGGCAAGCCGGGTGAAGTCGATCGGCATCGTGGTATCGCAATTTCCAGAGGAACCGGTCGCGGTGCTCGCCACCACGGTCGGTCAGCATATGGGGTTGCTGGGCGCGCTGGTGGATGCCGGCATGAATTCGAGCCGGGTGACAAAGGTTGAGGCGATGTTGATAAGCCAGGGCTTCGTTGCCGATACCTACTTCATTGCGAAGCTTAAGGAGACGCTCGAGGCAGAGGGCTACAAGGTCTTCATCGTCTCGCAAAAGCGCGGCAAGGGCGACTTCGCCAAGGATTACCCGGTCAATTTCTATCCGAAGGTCGATGCGTATCTCGATATCATCGTCGGCGCCTATGGCTATCTAGCCGCCGGAATTGGCGATGATGCCCCCTATCGTCCGACCTTCAATGCGCGGGTGAAGCTGGTCAGTTCGATAGACAAATCCGTGCTGATGCAAGACGTCGTCGCCTATAATGTTCCGAACAACCCGGAGAACATTGTAACCATCAGCCCCGATCCCGAAATGAAATGGGTCGATTTCGACACGCTGATGGCCGATCCCGTTCGGGCGGTATCGGGATTGCGTATGGCCGAGGATTTGACGGCGTCAACGCTCGGCAAATTGGCGCATTAGCGAATGAGAACACGGCATTCGCTCACTCGAACTGTCGTCGGTGCGATGCTCCTCCTGTTGGCGGCGTGTGGCGCGCCGCCGGGGCCGCCGCCGGTAACGGATCTATCGACCCTCGCCTGCGCCACTTCGCCCGATTTGATCTCAGCACTTCCCCTTCCGCTCGATAAGGATAAGCCAGTAAAGATCGATCTGGGCGCCACGCCGGCATGCTTGGCCTATGCCGATGGCAGCCGGGCATCCTACGTCGCGCTTAATTTGCCGGTCGCCCCCGGCCTGTATCTCGTCACCGTCTCCAGCAAGCTCGTCGGCAACGTTCTCTTCGCGCCACGTGTCTCCTTGCTGGGCTCGACCGGCGCGGTTATCCGCCAGGTGCCGCAGGATGATTTCAACTTTCACGGCGATCTTTTATCCGTCGGGCTGCGTGTCACGCCGGATATTCGCTTTATTCTCGTGACGTCGGAACCGGCGAGCGTCGGGCAGGGCAATTCGCATGTTGTCACTGTTATCAACTCCAGCACGTCGACCACTTATGTTGGAAAGAGGCCCGTCGTAACCACCTATACCGGCGGCACGGAACGGACGGATGATTTCGTCTATACCCATAACGGCACGGTCATCGTCAGGGCCGAGCCGATGCCGACGGGTAATTAGGCTAGCCTGTCCCGCCACCCCACCTCGCCTGACCTCGCCGCCCCCGGGCGGAGAGGTGAGTTAGCGGCGCACCCAACCTTCCCCTCTCTGCTCCATTTCGGGCGGATAGGTCGGGTGAGGCGGGGCGCTTAGCTACTTGAGCAGCGGCCCTTGTGACAAGTGCCCGTTGACGCGATTCCGTGACTCTGGTAAGAATCTCAGTGATTTATCCAGTATCGCTCACCCATAGGTTCAAGAAAGGGGGTTGGAGATGAGTTTCATCAATCGTCGCCGATTCCTCGGGCGAACCTTGGTGACCGGTGCAGCCGGGTTGATCGCGTCCAGCGCGATCGCCGCCGCCCCCGCCCCTGCAACCAAGGCAAAGCCTGCTCATCCGGCGAAGCCGAAGCGCCAGATCGTGGCGCTTGATCCCGGCCATGGCGGCAAGGATCCGGGTGCGATCGGCGCGAGGGGCACCTATGAAAAATGGATCACCATCGCGATGGCGCAGGAGGTTGCGCGCAAGCTGGAGGCGACCGGACGCTACGACGTTCTGCTGACCCGGCATGAGGATGTCTTCATTCCGCTGCCCGATCGCGTGCGCCTGGCGCGCGCCGGCAATGCGGCGCTGTTCGTCTCGCTGCATGCCGATTCGATCGCCAACCACAATATACGGGGCTTCTCGGTTTACACGCTGTCGGACGAGGCGTCGGATGATTTTGCGGCGGCGCTCGCCAAGAAGGAGAATGCGGCCGACCGGATCGGCGGCGTGGATTTCTCGAGGCATCCAAAGGAAGTGCGCTCGATCCTGATGGATCTTATGCATCGCGAGACGGCGAATAACTCGACCATGATGGCGGAGACAGTGGTCTCCACCCTGCACGGGCCGTTCGAACCCTTGGAGCACACGCATCGTCAGGCGAATTTCGCGGTGCTGCGCGCGCCCGATATTCCTTCGGTCCTCGTCGAGATGGGCTTTCTGTCCAATATCGATGATGAAAAACTGCTGAATCAGCCGAAATTCCAGGCGAAGCTCAGCGATCGCCTCAGCACCGCCATCGACGGATATTTCAGGCCGGCTTAAAGGGCCTAACGGCCAGCCTGATCGTCGTTGGCGCCGCCGGCCGTCACTGTGGCGCGCAGCGCCTCGGCAAGCTGGACAAATTGCGTGACTGATTCGCGCGGCGGTTCGGACGCTGCGACTGCGGCCCCGGCCAGTTCGGGTTCGACCCGGATCGGATCGACGCAATGCCCGTCCACCACGATCTCGAAATACAGATGGTTGCCGCTGGCGAGCCCCGTGCGGCCGACATAGCCGATCACGTCGCCCTGATGCACCGGCGTGCCGGCCTTGATGCCCTTGGCGAAGCTGTCGAGATGGGCATAGGTCGTTTGGGTATGGGCGTCATGTGCCAGGCGGATCATGCGGCCGTAATTATGTTGGGCGGCTGCGACTTCGACCGTGCCGTCGGCCGCCGCCATCACCGGCGTGCCGCGCGGTGCGGAATAATCGATGCCGTTATGGAATTTCACGACATGCAGGACGGGGTGCTTGCGCCAACCGAAGGGCGAGGTCAGCTTGCCGTCGGGCAGCGGATGGATGAACATCTGCGGGCCGACTTCGCCGCCGGCGCTGGCGGGCGTCAGCGCATTACCCGCCGCATCGACCGGCACTGCGTCCCCGGTATGGGTGCGGTAGTAATAAATCTTGTGCTCGTCGCTCGAATTGCTCAGCGAGGCGACGGTCAGGGCTGCTTCAACCGGCACGTTACCCGGCGCCATCGACACCTGGTAGAGCACGTCGAACTTCACATCCTGCGTGGTGTTGAGCGCGACATCGCTGTTGCTGGCAAAACTGGTCAGCAATTCCTCCGCCAAGGCCGATGGCAGCCCGCCATCCTGCAAGGCAGCGCTCAGATCATGGCCCGGTACATGGCCGGTCACGCGGATCGGCTTCTGCGTCTGGGCACTCTCCGCAATCACGGTGAAGGCGCCCTTGGCATTGCGCACGGCGGTAATCGGGCGATCAACCGCCAGCGTCAGCGCCACGACATGGGCATTGCCCGGCGCGCAGGCGTCGGCGACACGGGCGACGGTCACGCGGACCGGCTGCATGAAGGCTTTGACATGCGCCGCCTTCATCACGGTGGCGATCGCCTGGGTGGTGTCAGCCTTCGACAGCCCGGCATCGGCGAGGCCGGAGGCTAATGCTTCGCCAGGGCCAGCAACAAACACACGATACTCAGGTGAAGGCTGTGATAATTTGCAGGTTAACGGCTGACTATTGAGATCAAACGCGTGGGCAACAGTAAATGGGGCTAATGCAACACTCAGTGATGCAACTTTGATACTAGCGCGAAGATACGTATTAGCCCGCTGCCGCATGCCCAACCCCCCTTGATCTGCTGCCTACATAAACGTCACTAACGATTCATTACCGGCCTGTCTACCCAAAAACCGCCTAACCGTCACGAAACTGCCTAAAAACTGTCCTGAGCGGTAGCCGAATCCTGCCTCTACCCACGGGGTAATATGGTAGGATCCCTACCACCAATAGTAGGGTGGCCGGACGATGGGCGCTGAATGATCCGAATCGCGGGATGGATGGCGAGTGTCTACGCGCCCGTCGGCGCGTTCTTGCTGGCAGCGCTGATTCTATCCGCCTGTACCGATGACAAGGGACGTCTGGCGGGGGCGATGGATGGTCCGGCCTGCCGCGCAGCGCTTGCCAAGGACGGGGCCAAATTCGAGACTGTGGCGGATTTCACCACAAATAGTGGCTGCGGTATTACCGACCCGGTCAAGCTCACCGGCGGCGTCGTGGGATTGTCGCAACCGGCCGAGATGGGCTGTTCGCTGGCGCTGGCTGTCACCGAGTTTGAGCAGGGCGATATCCAGGCGCTGGCGCAGCGTTATTTCCATCAGAAACTGACCAGGCTCGATCACATGGGGGCCTATTCCTGCCGTACCGTGCGCGATGCCAAGGGCAGGATGAGCGAGCATGCGATCGGCCACGCGATCGATATTAGCGGCTTCGTGCTGGCCGACGGCACCAGGATCAGCGTGGAGAATGACTGGTTCTCCACGGGGCCGAAACGCGACTTCTTGCGCGACGTCGCGAAGGCCGCGTGTGAGCGCTTTGCCGTGGTGCTGACGCCCAATTACAATCTCGACCACTTCAACCATATCCACGCGGATTTGAGCAAATGGAAGCTGTGCGGGATTTGAGCGGCCAGCGACCTTCCCGCATTGGTGCGCCGGCACCATCAATACGTCTCAGCCTCTGACGACCCTCTTCGCGATCCGGCCCTTCATGGGCTATGGTTCTCAAAAAAAGAATCAGGGGAGGCATCAGGATGAAGACAAAAATCATCGTCACTGACAAAAGCGACACACGGGCGTCACGCTGGACGCTGGTGCAGGCCGATGACGGCACGCTGCATGTCGAGCAGGAAGCGGAATATTGGGACGGCGACCGGAAAAAGCGCTTGGTGCCGCTCAGCGACTTCATTCAGGAGCGCGGGCCGGCGCCAAAAGCCCTGCAAGGCCTGATCGACCGCATGTTCTCCGATCCTTGAGCTGAGTTTCCGCTCCAACTTCTCCTCTCTGCCCCATTTTGGGGCGGAGAGGTCGGGAGAGGTGGGGCTGGCAGAGACGATCGTCCGAGTGAAGCGCGCTAGATGTGATGCGCGGAGCAGTTAAAGCGCCCCCACCTCACCCAGCCTCTCCGCCCCCGCGGGGGGCAGAGAGGGGCGGTCAGCACGCGATCCGTAAAACTCAACCCGCTCCCACCGCCGACTTCAGCGGGCCAAACGGGCTGTCGAACATATCGCCCTCATGCTCCGTGATGGTCATCGTGCCGGCGATCACCCAATCGGCATTGTCGCCGTCTTCCAATTGCCAGACCTTCCAGGGAGCACCCGGCGTGGCCGCCAATCCCGTGGCTTGCTCCGCCTCGTCCGGCGACAGCTCGCGGATGTCGAGGCTCTGAAAGCTGTTGGGCAGGGACATGTATTCGACGCCCTTGAAGATGATGTCGACGCAGGTTTTGAAGCCGGCGTTGTTCGGGCTTCGGATCAGCAGCGATGCCTGGCCGACGCGGTACTCCCACACCTGGAATTGCCGGCCGGCCAGGAGGGACATCAGCTTTGCACCCAGGGCAGGCCGTCATGCTTCCAGCCCGCAATCGTGTTGCGATGCTTCTCGCCATCAACCGGCCCCTCGAAGCCGCCGACGATGTTATAGCAGCGGCGGAAGCCGAGCGCCGTCGCCAGCGTCGCCGCGGCCACGCTGCGCACGCCGGAGCGGCAGAGGAACAACAAAGGCTGGTCGGCCTTCAAACCCTCGGCCTTCAGTTTTGGAATGAAGCTGCCATCGATCTCCATGGCCGGGTAGATCTGCCAGGATTGCGTGATCAGCCGCCCGCCGATGGAAGAGAGATCCGGCACGCCGACAAAGGTCCATTCGGCCGAGGAACGGACATCGATCAGCACGGTCTCGGGATCGCTTTGCAGCTGCGCCCAGGCCTCTTTCGGCGTCAGATCGCCGGCATAATTGGGCGGAACGGTGGTCTCTTGGCTCATGACGCCACCTTGGCGGCGACGTCCAGCGCTTGTTCCAGATCGCGCAGCAGATCGGCCGGTGTCTCCAGCCCGACCGACAGGCGCACCAGCCCGTTCGTAATACCCATGGTCTTACGGTCCTCCTCCGGTATCGCGCGATGCGTCGTCGTCATCGGATGGGTGATGATCGATTTGCTGTCGCCGAGATTATTGGAAATATCGATGACTTTGAGTGCGTTCATAAAGGCGAAGGCCGCTGGCTTGCCGCCGGCAATCTCGAACGTCACCAGCGTGCCGCCACCGCTCATCTGCCGGCGCGCCAATTCCGCTTGCGGGAAGCTCGCCAGATACGGGTAGCGCACGCGGGTGATCGCCTTGTGGCCTTCGAGCGCCGTCGCGATGCCGAGTGCGGTCGATTGCGCATGCAGCACGCGCAAGGACAGCGTCTCCAGCCCCTTCAGCAGCACCCAGGCGTTGAACGGCGACAGCGCCGGCCCGGTATGGCGGAGATACGGCATCAGAAGTTCGAGGTGGTGCACACGTCCTTCGGAAAGCAGATCATCTCCAACTTTCTGCACGGCGTGAGCGGGATCGGCGCTGTGTGGCAGATGGCCTCGTTCGTCG